>NZ_JBFRNC010000064.1:0-2601 GCF_041470825.1 Vibrio sp. 10N.261.55.A10
CCCCGTAACCGACACATCATAATCAGTGAAAACGAGTAGGGCGGGACACGTGATATCCTGTCTGAATATGGGGGGACCATCCTCCAAGGCTAAATACTACTGACTGACCGATAGTGAACCAGTACCGTGAGGGAAAGGCGAAAAGAACCCCTGTGAGGGGAGTGAAATAGAACCTGAAACCGTGTACGTACAAGCAGTAGGAGCACCTTCGTGGTGTGACTGCGTACCTTTTGTATAATGGGTCAGCGACTTAATTTTAGTAGCAAGGTTAACCGTTTAGGGGAGCCGTAGGGAAACCGAGTCTTAACTGGGCGTACAGTTGCTAGGATTAGACCCGAAACCAGGTGATCTAGCCATGGGCAGGTTGAAGGTTGAGTAACATCAACTGGAGGACCGAACCGACTAATGTTGAAAAATTAGCGGATGACTTGTGGCTAGGGGTGAAAGGCCAATCAAACCTGGAGATAGCTGGTTCTCCCCGAAAGCTATTTAGGTAGCGCCTCGGACGAATACTACTGGGGGTAGAGCACTGTTAAGGCTAGGGGGTCATCCCGACTTACCAACCCTTTGCAAACTCCGAATACCAGTAAGTACTATCCGGGAGACACACGGCGGGTGCTAACGTCCGTCGTGGAGAGGGAAACAACCCAGACCGCCAGCTAAGGTCCCAAAGTATAGCTAAGTGGGAAACGATGTGGGAAGGCTCAGACAGCCAGGATGTTGGCTTAGAAGCAGCCATCATTTAAAGAAAGCGTAATAGCTCACTGGTCGAGTCGGCCTGCGCGGAAGATGTAACGGGGCTAAGCTATACACCGAAGCTGCGGCTACGTACCTTAGGGTATGTGGGGTAGGGGAGCGTTCTGTAAGCCGTTGAAGGTGGTCTGTAAGGGCTGCTGGAGGTATCAGAAGTGCGAATGCTGACATGAGTAACGATAAAGGGAGTGAAAAACTCCCTCGCCGGAAGACCAAGGGTTCCTGTCCAACGTTAATCGGGGCAGGGTAAGTCGACTCCTAAGGCGAGGCCGAAAGGCGTAGTCGATGGGAAACGGGTTAATATTCCCGTACTTCTTACAATTGCGATGGGGGGACGGAGAAGGCTAGGTGGGCCTGGCGACGGTTGTCCAGGTTCAAGTACGTAGGCGGGTGGTTTAGGTAAATCCGGACCGCTACTAACGCTGAGATACGATGTCGAGCTACTACGGTAGTGAAGTCATTGATGCCATGCTTCCAGGAAAAGCCTCTAAGCTTCAGATTGTAAGGAATCGTACCCCAAACCGACACAGGTGGTCGGGTAGAGAATACCAAGGCGCTTGAGAGAACTCGGGTGAAGGAACTAGGCAAAATGGTACCGTAACTTCGGGAGAAGGTACGCTCTTATCAGTGAAGTCCCTTGCGGATGGAGCAGACGAGAGTCGCAGATACCAGGTGGCTGCAACTGTTTATTAAAAACACAGCACTGTGCAAAATCGTAAGATGACGTATACGGTGTGACGCCTGCCCGGTGCCGGAAGGTTAATTGATGGGGTTAGACTTCGGTCGAAGCTCTTGATCGAAGCCCCGGTAAACGGCGGCCGTAACTATAACGGTCCTAAGGTAGCGAAATTCCTTGTCGGGTAAGTTCCGACCTGCACGAATGGCGTAATGATGGCCACGCTGTCTCCACCCGAGACTCAGTGAAATTGAAATCGCTGTGAAGATGCAGTGTACCCGCGGCTAGACGGAAAGACCCCGTGAACCTTTACTACAGCTTGGCACTGAACATTGAACCTACATGTGTAGGATAGGTGGGAGACTTTGAAACCGCGTCGCTAGATGTGGTGGAGTCGTCCTTGAAATACCACCCTTGTAGTTTTGATGTTCTAACGTTGGTCCCTGAATCGGGATTACGGACAGTGCCTGGTGGGTAGTTTGACTGGGGCGGTCTCCTCCCAAAGAGTAACGGAGGAGCACGAAGGTGGGCTAAACACGGTTGGACATCGTGTGGTTAGTGCAATGGCATAAGCCCGCTTGACTGCGAGAATGACAATTCGAGCAGGTGCGAAAGCAGGTCATAGTGATCCGGTGGTTCTGAATGGAAGGGCCATCGCTCAACGGATAAAAGGTACTCCGGGGATAACAGGCTGATACCGCCCAAGAGTTCATATCGACGGCGGTGTTTGGCACCTCGATGTCGGCTCATCACATCCTGGGGCTGAAGTCGGTCCCAAGGGTATGGCTGTTCGCCATTTAAAGTGGTACGCGAGCTGGGTTTAGAACGTCGTGAGACAGTTCGGTCCCTATCTGCCGTGGGCGTTGGAAAATTGAAAGGGGCTGCTCCTAGTACGAGAGGACCGGAGTGGACGAACCTCTGGTGTTCGGGTTGTCATGCCAATGGCATTGCCCGGTAGCTAAGTTCGGAATCGATAACCGCTGAAAGCATCTAAGCGGGAAGCGAGCCTTGAGATGAGTTTTCCCTGGCGCTATAAGCGTCCTAAAGGGTTGTCGTAGACTACGACGTTGATAGGCAGGGTGTGTAAGTGCTGCGAGGCATTGAGCTAACCTGTACTAATTGCCCGTGAGGCTTAACCATACAACACCCAAGGGGTTTTGTGGACTCAAAGA
>NZ_JBFRNC010000065.1:0-7203 GCF_041470825.1 Vibrio sp. 10N.261.55.A10
ACTATTGGGGGTCAGTTCATTAAGCTGGCTTTTGTTTAGGTCTTAGAAAATTAGGACAGTAATTATCTTAGATTATTCATGTAGCTATCGATTAGAAGCTGTAAGTAATACCTACACGGCTACGCAGTTCACGAGTCGCTTTAGTTGATGAAGTGCTCACATCACCAAACTCTACATATGGTGCCCATTGACCCATAATATGGCGAATGCTTGCGTTCAACTCGTAGTTGGTATCGTCGTTGTCGTAGATGTCATAGCCATCAGCTTTGTAGTAGTTACCTTCTAGACCAAAGCGCCAGTTTTCCATTGAGTAGTTAACGTTTGCCGTTAGACGGTGACGACGTTGATTAGAAACGTTTTTATCAACCGTGATTGGAACACCGTCACTATCAACAATAACATCACCATTGTCATCGAATTGATACTCTGAGCTGCTAGTGTTCTGTCTCATATCGTAACGGTAACGAGCACTTAGGCTTAGACCATCAACGCTATCCACTTTGTATGTTGCACGAACTTGAGGCTTGTATGTAACGCCAGATTCACGACCTTCAATTGGCATACCGTAAGTCATTGTCCAGTTATCGTTTAGTACATGACGGTAGTTTAGACCAAGCTCCCAACCATTGTTCTTCAAATCTTCCATGAATTTACCGTCTTCTCCCTTGAATTTCGCTTCGATATCTACAAGGAAGTTGCCAATGCTATCGCCAAGTTTTACACGAGTAGCGTGTTGATCTGTATGACTCTTGTATTCGTGTCTCATATCGAAAGACGCAGCAGATACAGAGCCAGCAGCGAGTACAGATGCCACAGCAATCACGATTTTAGTTTTATTCATGGTATTAATTCCATATTTATAGGTTGAGTATTGGCCATAATTACAAGCCAAATAGAGTAGTTCTTGTCTTAAATGCATTTTGTTTTTGAAATTATTTCTTGGTTATTTCAAATTTATTTTGCATTTAAATAATACAAATATGGTAGCGATCCGAGGCGTGATGATCTGTGAACTTGATCGTGTTGTTAGGACAAAACCACTATTTACAAAGGGTTACAAAATCGAGTTGTTTCGTTAAGTTGATGTTTTTTAGTGATTTGTTTGGCTGTTGATAATGGTTTTGAAGAGTTTTGTTCATCAATAAATGTGCGCTACAGCAAAAAATTGAACCTTTAGATATCATTTTTATTTGTAATACATTATTATTTACTAACTTTCTGTAGCAATACATAACTTTGCTGTGTTGATTGCATGAACAGACGGTGTGAAGCCGAATAAGTAAGAGTGGTCTTGAAGCTAAATGGATTAAATCCAACCGCTTTAAGAGCATGAGGCATTTACTTGAGGTGATTTAAAGCTCAATCAGAGAAGGTTTGAAATGTAGTAGGCAAGGTAGTGACATAGCCTGCTATATAAGTATGAACTGGGTTCGAATCGTTACCCGTTGTTCTCATCAGCGACAAAGAAGAAATCGTTGAAGTGCTTGCGAAAGTATTTTGATTATTGCTCCCAACTATTCTAATTATAACTTCTGCTTTCATCTAGAAAGGTAGGAGATGGTAGTCGAAGATCTACCCTTGCGCTCATGTTGATACAGGCAACATGAGCGTTTTTTTATTTGAAATTTGAGTAGAGAGTCGTGTGCGGCTCAATAAGCGTGTAAACCGCGGCTTAAGAATAGGCTTTTAGGTTGATGACAACACGCTCAAGTGAGTCTGTTACAGCATCAAAGCCACGAACATTCACGCTTAATCACATGAATGTTCGTTTCCCTTCTCTTCTCTTCTCTTGTCTCTTAGTTGCAGACGTGTAGCTGCAAACTTTAACAGCAGGCGTTTAGTTATATCAAAGAGCTCCGTGAGAGCTGTTCTTGAGGCTTAGCTTTCTGTAGGCATCCACACCTGTTTAGAGGTGACTTTGTGATCTTTAAAGGTCAGTTCTTCAACTTTGTCACCGTTAGTATTCCAGCGAGTAAGTTTTCCGTTCGCGACTTCACCTTCATCAAACTTCGCTTGGCTGGCCTTATTACCGTTCGGGTAGTAGTCCGTTACCAATCCATCTTTTTGTCCGTCGCTGTATTCAGCTGTCAGGCTTTGTTCCCCATTGGGATACCAGCGAGAGGCGGTGCCTGATAGTTCATTGTCTTTATAATTGAGTTCTGCTTTTTTCTGTCCGTTTGGATACCAGGTTTCAGCTTTGCCTTGCAGTTCACCTTTTACGTAATTCACTTTAGAAGCGACTTGGCCATTCGGATACCAGTTAGTTTCTAGCCCAAGTTCTAAGCCATCGGCAAACTGAGCTTGGGTCGCGACTTGGCCGTTATCGAACTTCTCTTCAAATTGACCAGTGAAAGGTTTTGAATGGTTTACTTGGTAAGCCACGCCTTTACGCATCTGTAAGTAGTCAACAGCATCTTCACGCGGTGTTGCTGCATAGCTCATAGAAGATACCGTACTAAGAGCAATTAAGATTGGAACGTATTTCTTCATAATGACACCTTTTTATTGGACGGGGAAAGTGTAACGGGTGTGTTAAAAGCATTTCACTTCCGTGTATCCCTGTCAGTATCTAATAGTGGTTTTCAAGTTTTCATTATTGGCTGCCTAATATAGGGAACTTTTAAAAGCAAATTATCGATCTTATTTGTACTACAAATATGTTGGTTTAATTCATTTTTATAAATTATATCTAACGATATTTTTGCTGCTCTTCTTTAAGCTTTGATCGTCAAGAATAATAGTTTTTAACGATGAATCTTCGATTTTTAGAGACCTTGTTCATGTTTTTCGGGGTTTTGGTCGAAATTTAGTGCGGATAACTGCACTGACTTGAGGAATTGCGCTCCTAGGTGGTGCAACTTTGAACTCGATCACTTGTATGATTAATTGAGTGTTAGACTGTAAGATCATTGTCACGTATTTGGATTATTGTAGTACAAATATACTTGCCATTTATTTATAGTGACCTCAACAAAAAAACATAAATAAAAGGTCTAACGATGGAACTCAATACCCTGATAGTTGGCATCTACTTCCTATTCTTAATTGCGATAGGGTGGATGTTTCGAACGTTTACAAGTACGACAAGTGATTACTTCCGTGGGGGAGGTAATATGCTGTGGTGGATGGTAGGTGCAACCGCATTTATGACCCAGTTCAGTGCTTGGACATTTACTGGTGCAGCAGGTAAAGCCTTTACCGATGGCTTTGCCGTAGCGATTATCTTCATCGCGAACGCATTCGGTTACCTAATGAACTACCTTTACTTCGCTCCGAAGTTCCGTCAACTGCGTGTTGTGACGGTAATTGAAGCGATTCGTATGCGTTTTGGTAAGGTGAATGAGCAAGTATTTACTTGGTCTGGTATGCCAAACAGCGTTATCTCTGCAGGTATTTGGTTGAATGGTCTAGCAATCATCGCATCGGGTATCTTCGGCTTTGATATGACAACGACGATTGTCCTAACGGGTCTGGTTGTACTGGTGATGTCAGTGACGGGCGGCTCTTGGGCGGTAATCGCATCTGACTTTATGCAGATGGTTATCATCATGGCAGTAACGGTGACATGTGCAGTCGTTGCTATTTACCACGGTGGCGGTGTTACGCAGATCATTAGCGACTTCCCAACGGATTCGTTCATCACGGGTGACAACCTTAACTACATGAGCATCTTCAGCATCTGGGCTGTGTTCATCTTCTTAAAGCAGTTCAGCATTACCAACAACATGCTTAACTCTTACCGTTACCTTGCTGCAAAAGATTCAAACAACGCACGTAAAGCAGCACTGCTTGCTTGTGTACTAATGACGCTTGGTCCAATCATCTGGTTCATGCCTTCTTGGTTCATGGCTGGTCAAGGTGTTGATTTAGCAGCTGCTTACCCAGAAGCTGGCAGCAAAGCCGCTGACTTCGCTTACCTTTACTTCGTTCAAGAATACATGCCTGCAGGTATGGTTGGCCTTCTGATTGCCGCTATGTTCGCAGCAACAATGTCTTCAATGGACTCAGGTCTAAACCGTAACTCAGGTATCTTCGTTAAGAACTTCTACGAGCCGATTCTTCGTCCTAAAGCGACAGAGAAAGAGCTAATGGTTGTTTCTAAACTAACGTCTACCTTCTTCGGTATCGCGATCATCTTGGTTGCTCTGTTCATCAACTCTCTTAAAGGTCTGAGCCTTTTCGACACCATGATGTACGTGGGCGCATTGATCGGCTTCCCAATGACAATTCCAGCATTCTGTGGCTTCTTCATCCGTAAAACACCGGATTGGGCAGGTTGGGGCACGCTAGTTGTAGGTGGTGTGGTTTCTTACTTCGTTGGTTTCGTTATCACTGCGGACATGATTCAAAACTGGTTCGGTCTAAATGAACTAACCGGCCGTGAGTGGGCTGACCTGAAAGTGGCTATCGGCCTTATCGGTCACATCATATTTACTGCTGGCTTCTTTGTTCTTTCAACACTGTTCTACAAGCCTCTTGCTGAGCACCGTGAGAAAGACGTAGACAAGTTCTTCAACAACCTAGCGACGCCACTAGTTGCTGAAAGTAATGAACAGAAGAAACTGGATAACAAGCAACGTCGTATGTTGGGTTCACTTATCGCGGTAGCGGGTGTGGGCGTAATGACTATGTTCGTACTGCCAAACCCAATGTGGGGACGCATGGTATTCGTTCTGTGTGGCTTGATTGTGTTCTCTGTTGGTCTGTTACTTGTTAAAGCGGTCGATGACAAAGTCGAGCAACAAGACGAAGTGACTCCAGCCGAAGGCTAATTTAATACGCATCCTAAATAACATCACGGCCACCTGAACGGGTGGTCGTCATTTTTATAATCCAAACTTTAATGTGAGATGTACGATGAACAAAAAACTATTATCGGTAAGCATTATTAGCGCGTTCACACTCGCTTTTGCAACAGGCTGTACAACACAAGAAAAAACAGCACCCGTAGTCAGTGTCGCTGAACAAGCTACGCCTGCTGTTAGCGAAATTGACCGTAGTTACCTATTGAGCAGTGACCGCTTAACAGAGGTAGATGGCGACACTTTAGCCGTTGCTTCGGAAGAGCAAGTGGCTGCGCTTAAAGCACAATTTGAAAACCTAAAAGATGGCGACGAAGTGGTTATCCCTGCCGGTAAATACGCGAACTTAGGTCAAGTGACGATCACGGCGAATGACATCACTATCAAGGCTGAGCAAGCAGGCTCTGCGTGGATCACTGGTTTGATTCAGTTTGAACTGAAAGGCGATGACATCACGCTTGATGGCTTGGTATTTACTGAGGGCGGTCCTAACGAACGCTTTGGTGCAGTACGTATGATGGGTAATGGCAACACGCTGCAAAACTCAACATTCTACTACTTCAACCATGATTACACGTACGAGCCAGACGAGCGTCGTTCTGAGTATCCAAAGTACCTATGGGTTTCTCTATGGGGTAAAGATGGCAAAGTCATCAACAACCGTTTCGAAGGTAAGCAAAAACGCGGCACTTTGATCGGTGTACAAAAAGATGACACAGCCGACAACCACCTGATCGCAAATAATATCTTCATGGATCAAAAGCCTAACCAATTCAATGAATTCGATATCAAAGAAGCGATTCGTTACAACGGCAACAGCTGGGAAGCGATCCGTATTGGTGATTCTAAAGCTTCACAGTGGGATTCAAGTTCTAAGTTCGTGAACAACCTGATGATCGATATGGATGGTGAGCGTGAGCTTATCTCGATTAAGTCGGGCGACAACACGATCTCAGGTAATACTATTTTCCAAAGCACCGCGCTTATTTCACTGCGTCACGGAAAAGGCAACACGGTTGAGAACAACATGATTCTTGGCAATGGAAAGCGCCTAACCGGCGGCGTCCGTATCTACGATGAAGATCATGTGATTCGCAATAACTACATTGCAAACACTCGAGGCCGCGATGGTTTGATCGAAGGCAACGCTGACCTACGTGGCGGCATTGTTATTAACACAGGTATTATCGACGTAGCGAATGGTGAGCAGCTAGATCAATCGGTGAAAGGCAAAGAGCTGAACAAGCAGTGGACACCGAAAAACATCACCATCGAGAATAACTCTCTAGTCGACACTGAGTGGGGCATTGTTTACGGCAACCAAAGCCACCGTGTAAGTTTGTTTGACAACGCAGAAGTGGAAGGCATTTATGCGGGCGTTGATGTGGCGTTCAAACACAACGTGGTTGATAACTCGCAATCTCCTGAGTTTGTAAGTGTGCGTGCAACGCAAGATTACCCATTAGTCGGCGCAACCTACACAGACGAAACTTACGTAGGTCAAGTAACGGATTCTGAACTGATCGAAGGCTACTCGGTTGAGCTACCAAAAGTCGTTGTAGAAAATGGCATGAACGCTTACCAAGGTGAAGGCGCAGACGTGTCTAAACTTGCGGTTGTGACAGCTGAAACAGCGGGTCCAGACTACGTGCTTGAGAATACGACTAAGTAATTTATTAGTTAATGGCTAAAGGTTAATGGCTTGAGCTACCAAATCAATTCACGATAGCTGTCCTGACCATAACACTTAAAAAGCCTCAACAGATAATGTCTGTTGAGGCTTTATCGATCTTAGGTCGTGATCATCTCAATCTTACGTCGAGACTACTGTGATTTATACTTATGCAGTAGATCCCAAGGGATATGACATAAGTGGTGATCTTCAGGGAAGTGACTTAAGTGATGCTGGTGGATGTCGTCGCTGGCAACATAATTGGTCAACGGCAACACCTCAACAGCGATACGGTCGGCATCATCTCTTGAAGAAATATAGTGCTTAGCTTCGGTTAAGTGTTCTGCATTAGTGCTGTATACACCTGTGCGGTATTTCTCTCCGACATCGACACCTTGTTTATTCCAGCTGTAAGGGTCGATAATCTCAAACAAGTGTTCCATCAAAATCGTGACTGACGTGATGTTTGGATCAAATTCAATTTGTACGCACTCCGCGTAGCCATTGTAATCGCTTTGTGTGCCGTCGCTTTGTGTCGTTTTGTTCTCTGTTGGCTGGGCGCTTCCATTAGCACGGCCTGCTTCTGTGCTGATAACACCAGGAACGTACTTAATAAATTCTTGTACACCCCACAAGCAGCCGCCAGCTAAATAAATTTGTTCCATACTTCTCTTTGAGCTCTCTGTGTTTGTTGATGTTCGTTAGGTACCCAGGGCAAGATTACGAAGC
>NZ_JBFRNC010000066.1:0-1638 GCF_041470825.1 Vibrio sp. 10N.261.55.A10
CCCTATCTGGCAGGGTAGATGTCACTGTTAAAATTTAACCAGTTTGGGCGATAAAGAGTAATTGTGTCTCGTATCTCAGTAGAAAGAAAAGAAGCTATATTGAAGAAGCTATTACCTCCCTATTCAATGTCAGTTAAAGAAGTGTCGGAAGAGGAAGGAATTAGCACTGCGACCCTGTATAATTGGCGCCAGCAACTCAGACGTTCAGGAGCCGCCGTGCCAAATAGCAACACTTCATCAGAGCAGTGGTCAGCTCAAACTAAACTTGCCATTGTCGCTGAAACCTACTCAATGACAGAAAGTGAACTCAGCCAATATTGTCGTGAAAAAGGTCTTTTTCCAGAGCAAATCCAAAGCTGGCGCAGCGAATGTATGCAAGGGTTTAAGTCGAGTAAAGAGCAGGAAGCTGAAGCAAAGAAGCAGGCTAAAGCTGACAAACTTGAAATCAAAGAGTTGAAGAAAGATTTACGACTCAAAGAAAAAGCACTCGCTGAAACGGCCGCTCTCTTGGTACTAAGAAAAAAGCTGAGAGCCTTTTACGGGGAAGAGCCAGAGGACGACTAACCTCAACCGATGAAAGGCAGACCATAGTGACTCTTATCCTTGAAGCGAAGCAATGCGGGTGTCGTTTAGAGCCAGCTTGCCATGAAGTTCAAATCGACTTGAGAACGTATCGTCGCTGGTATCAGCAAGGTGAAGTTCAAGCTGACAAAAGGCCAATATGCCTCAGACCTGAGCCTGCTAACAAGCTGTCGCAGGAAGAGCGTGATGCGATAATCGAGGTGTGTAACCGCTCTGAGTTTGCAAGCTTGCCTCCAACTCAAATCGTCCCGACACTGCTTGATAGAGGTGAGTATATCGCCTCTGAGTCGAGCTACTACCGAGTGTTGAGTACGCAGGGGCAACTTCACAAACGAGGTCGTCAGCGGAGCAGACAGAAGCAAGCGAAGCCAACCAGTTACACAGCGACGGACTCGAACCAAGTCTATACGTGGGATATCACTTACTTACCTTCAAAAGTTCGAGGCCAACATTATTACCTGTATGTCATTGAGGACATCTACAGTCGAAAAATTGTTGGTTATGAAGTGTATGAGCATGAATGCGGTGAGCTGGCGTCACAACTTCTGCAACGAACGTTGATGCGAGAGCAGTGCTTCAATCAAGCTCTGGTTCTTCACTCCGATAATGGTGCGCCGATGAAGTCGTTGACGTTCAAAGCCAAAATGGAAGAGTTAGGTATTACTTCATCGTATAGTCGCCCAAGAGTCAGTGATGATAACCCGTATGTTGAGTCATTGTTCCGCACGGTAAAGTACATGCCAAGCTGGCCAACGAAAGGCTTTGAAACAATCGATAGTAGCCAAAGTTGGGTTGAAGCCTTCGTACGCTGGTACAACACCGAGCACAAGCACAGTCAGCTAAATTACGTCACGCCTTCAGAGCGTCACAATGGAAAAGATAAAGAGATCTTGAAGCGTCGTGTAGAGGTATTGCTCGCTGCAAAACAGCGAAAGCCTGAGCGGTGGTCTGGTGATATCAGGAACTGTGCGCCTGTTGGTGACGTTCACCTAAATCCAGAAAGAGAAGCTGCTTAATAAGTAAGCAAATGATGACAACTACCTTGAAAAACACCGC
>NZ_JBFRNC010000067.1:0-27588 GCF_041470825.1 Vibrio sp. 10N.261.55.A10
GCTTCGTAATCTTGCCCTGCCATGGAATGCCCAACTAAGATGACGGATTCGAGTTGTTCTTTCTCGATTACGGCTTTGATGTCTTCAGCAAACGCAACCATGGTGTACTCTTCACGGTTGAACGACGAGTTACCGTGCCCAGCTAAGTCCATGGTGATTACTTGGTACTGCTTTGAAAACTCACTCACTTGGTTTTGCCAAAGCCTACTGTCTAAGCTCCAACCGTGGATGAAGATCAACACTGTCTCCCCACTCCCACTTTTGCCATACGCAATTTGCTCACCATCGTGAGATATCGCAATACCGTAATTAACTTTTGAATCATGAGCCATGGCACTCACGCTACTAAGCGTCATGAATATCAAGAGTGTGATGTTTAGTATTAAACGTTTCATAGTGTCTCTCTACTTACTTTGGAGGGAACGCAGAAAGCGCCCCTCTCAATCAATGTAGCCACTATAAAGTGTGAAGCTGTAGACGGGTCAATAGTGATTTAGATAAAGATCAACTCTCTGCTGGTGACTTAACCAACTAATTTCTGCATCAAAGCGATTTAGTTAAAGGTTGTAAAAACAAAAGCTACCCAATGGTAGCTTTTGTTTTATCTATTACTTAACACGACTCGCTCATACTCCGCACGAAGTTTGATATACGGTTCACGTTGAAGTAGACGGTTGTCGGTTAGCTCAATGATATGAGCATCTTGCTTGTACGTAGACAAGGCTTCGTTATCCATTGCGCACAAGATTACTTGATAGCCTGTTGGAATGTTCTCACTTACTACGCCCATTACTTGCTCATATCTGTGCTTTGCTTGTTCCTGCTGGTTCGGTGTATCAATAACAAATGGAGCAAGCTGGCAATGATTCGCATTGTCTATCTGGCGCAGAACGGCTAACTGGTAGGCTAATATGCCTCGTGTTCCTTCAGCAGCTCCTCCACCGAGGATCTTCTTGTAATCCATTGGAGCTTTGACACCATCAAGGTTCACACCTGTAGCAGATAATGTATTAATGCTTTCAACTAAATTACCTAGAAACAACTCATTGAGTTCCTTCTTCTGTTGTATGCTGAGAAGTTGTCCTTGCTCCTTTTTGATATCGCTCTGCTTTTCCTTTGCCTGCTGGGACTGAAGCTGATAGTTCTCAACTTTTTGAATGACGTTATTATTTAAGTTCTTTTGTGATACTGCATGAAGTACCTGCTCAAATACCTTCAGCTCCTCACATTTATTCTTTGGAGCTTCCTCATTTAAATACTTTTCATTAATTCGTTCGATTTCAGAGGAAACAAAACTAAGCTCTTCAACAAGCTCTTTTCGTTGTTGATATTTATCTTTGAGGTTAACCTCAATGCTATTTGCTTGCTGCTCTAAAGCTTCTTTGTCAGCTAAAAGACCCGCTCGACTAAGAAGCGAATTATCATGTTCAACACCACATAAAGGACATTCTAGAGAGTCTGACGGTACATTCTCTACTGCGAAAGTATAATCTTCATCAAGCTCCCTTGCTGAAGTACTAGCGATAAGGTGTTGTTGTTCTAAATCATAGATTTCATTGACTAGTGTTGATTGTTTCTTAAACAGTTCAGATTGGCGAGCGGAAAAGGATGTTAGTTCTTCTTCAATCTCTAGCTGGATAGATTCAAACTCTTCTTGAGAAACAGCAATAGTCTGTTCAGGAGCTGCTTCGTCAAATACGTTGATTGCTTCTGTAATACGGTTTACTTGCTGGTTTGCTTCTACTTCAATGGCCTTTTGTTCAAACTTATCCTCTTCAAGCACAAAATGATCGTTGGATAAATAGCCGCAAAAATACTTAATAAGGGTAGATTTGAAATTGCTGTATTGACCAAGCCCTTCAAATCCACCCCATGGTTGATCCCAACTCTTCTTTTGGTCAATGTAGAATGGTAGGAAATAAAAAGCTGGAGGTGGGCATTCTAGTCCTCCCTGTCTGTTTGACAGCATAAGATCAAAACCGACTTCTTCTGCAAAATCTTGTGCAAATTGACCTGTTATTTTCGAATATTTCTGCAACGCTTCGTCTTTGCGACCAAAATATATTCCATCGACATAGCGGCTACAGATGTACTCTGTTTGGTTAATTTTAAAATACAAGATGGCTTTAACGTCATTTGACTTCCAGTCTTTGTCAAAGTGAGGGTCACAGCCTAAAGCCCAGAAAAGGTTCTTTACTAGTGTTGATTTACCAATACTATTGTCGTTTCCGGTAACGAGATTGAGTCTCTTCGGAAACATGAACTGATTCGCCAGTTTTTTCGAATCGGACAGTAGAACTAGACGTTGAAATTGCAAGCCTTTCATTTTTGTGTTTCCTAAGGTTTCTAATCAATAATTTGTAATTTTTTTGCATTATTAAGCCTTTAATAAGCAGTAGATGACTTCAAGCAATAGCCGGTCTTGATCGGTCACCTTTCTGAGCAAGCCATCAATTGTTGCTTGTTGAACGAGGGCATTTATATGACTCGCGTCATCGCTAAATTGACTTGCATCTACTTTGTTGTTGGAAGTTCTAAATGACTCTGTGAGCTCTATATCCAACGCGCTCATAAAACCGGCGCGGCTTAGAGCAATTCTTGCAAAATCACGTTTTAAAGTCCGTTTTTGTCTAGAATCGAAATCCAATTCACCTGCTAGGTCATTAAATTCATTTTTCAGATCATCGATACCTGAATAACTGGAGTGCATCGTGATTACTTTATGGACATTGGTAGAAGTTAATGATTTCTTTTCTATCAGCCGTTCCCAGTCTTTGTAGTCATATTCTAATCGACTCAATCGCCCCATCTCATCAATAACAGCTCGGTAGATTTCCACTGGGTTGCTATACGCTCCAGGGAATAAATTGTTCACCAAATAAGCAAAGCGTGACACTACGTAGTCTTCTTGATTTTTCAGTTGAATTTCAGGGACAATAAAATGTAGGTGCTCGGGCATCAAAAGAATATTGAGCTCTTTATGAATTGCTTGCGTTAAATGTGCTAGTTCTACACTATCAATATCACCAGTCTTAATAATGTCTAGCTTAAGGCCTTTATCTATTCCCAAGCTAAAACCACTTGATGACACTAATCCTATAGTCGTGATTCGGTCTTCATACTGAGTATCAATACAAGAGCTGAGAAGCTTAGCCAAAACAGAACTCTTTAGTGTGTTGTTCGCTCCTCTAGCTCTGCTAGTTAATGATCCTGATGTGTATGGCTTTCCTACATTTTTCACTTGATAAAACTCAAATCGAGCTGCTTCAGCTTCTAATGAGTTCGCTATTACAACATCTTCGTGGTGCTCGACGAAAACAGCGTATTCTTCTTTCTGCTTATGTTTATCAATAATTGCACATAATGCCCAATGAACTTGAAAACCATATTTTCCAGACGTACTTGCCCCTGCTGATTCTCTTTGAGCTTCTGCAAGTGGATTATCTACCATATGACCTATTACCAACTAAAAAATGATTTGTACTTTTTAAAAGTATGCCAGCATACAGTATACTTTCGATATCATTCTATCTTGTTGAACTAGCTCATAAATTTAAACTCAGACCATTAAAGAACAAAATGAGTCCACTGGATTATTTTCTTAATCTATTGCTTAAAGCGTGCGTGATAACTCATAAGTGTCCAATTGCGAGTTATCCCCTTCTCATTACCGTCCCAAAACAAAAAGGCCTCGCAATGCGAGGCCTTTGATTTTTCTATCTATCAGAAGAGATTAGTCGCGAAGTGCAGCGCCGAATTTCTCTGAGATTGAAGCTACGATAGCATCTACTGAACCAGCGATGTCTGCATCTTCAAGTGTGCGCTCTACAGACTGTAGGCTAAGTGCGATTGCTAGGCTCTTCTTACCTTCTTCAACGCCTTGACCAACGTATACGTCGAACAGTTTAGCGCCTGTTAGGAATTCGCCACCAGCAGCGATACACGCTTCTACGATGTCGCCAGAAGCGACTGCTTCGTCAACAACTACTGCGATATCACGACGGTTTGCAGGGAACTTAGATACGGCTACTGCTTCTGGAAGCACGCGAGTGTTGATAGCTGCCCATTCGATTTCGAATACGATAGTACGGCCGTTAAGACCAAACTTACGCTCTAGTTCTGGGTGAACAGTACCAATGATACCCACTTCTTTACCATCTACTACGATAGCCGCAGTTTGACCTGGGTGAAGTGCTGGGTGCTTAGCTGCTTTGAAGCTGTATGCGATTTCGTTTGCAGAAAGCTCAAGAACGGCTTCTAGGTCACCTTTAAGATCGAAGAAATCTACAGTGTTAGTTGCAATGTCCCAGTGCTCTTCGCCACGAGTACCAGAGATAACGCCCGCAAGCATCATTTCTTGGCGCATGCCGTTTTCAGCCGTTGCTTCAGGGATGAAACGTAGGCCTGATTCGAATAGACGAACGCGAGACTGTTGACGCTTCTGGTTGTGAACAACTGTGTTTAGTAGACCTTGGATTAGGCCAAGACGCATTGCTGACATATCCGCAGAGATTGGGAATGGCAGGATTAGCGGCTCAACACCAGGTACAACAAGTTTTTGCTGCTCTGGTTCTACGAAGCTGTATGTGATTGCTTCGTGGTAGCCACGGTCTACAAGAAGGTCACGAACGCGCTTAAGCGGTTGGTCAGCTTCTTTGTGGTCATTCATTTTAAGTGCCGCTTTAGGCGCTTGGTTTGGAATGTTATCGTAACCGTAGATACGACCTACTTCTTCAATTAGGTCTTGCTCGATTGCGATATCAAAACGCCAAGATGGAGACGTTGCCGTCCAGCCAGCGTCTGTCGTTTCAACGTTACAACCTAGGCGAGTAAGAATTTCCACTACGTCTGTAGATGGGATTTCGTGACCTAGTAGGCTATCTAGCTTAGCGCGACGTAGAGCAACTACGTTTGCTTTAGGAAGATCAGCTTCAGATTCGCTGCCGTTTACTGGCGCAACTTCACCACCACAGATTTCAACTAGAAGCTGTGTTGCACGCTCCATAGCTGCTGCTTGTAGCGTTGAATCAACACCACGTTCGAAACGTAGAGAAGAATCAGTGTGAAGGCCGTAAGCACGCGCGCGACCACGGATGTGATCCGGTGCGAAAAATGCAGCTTCAAGAAGTACGTCTGTTGTTTCAGTTGTTACACCCGACTCTTCACCACCAAAGATACCAGCGATTGCTAGTGCTTTGTTGTGGTCAGCGATAACAAGTGTGTTGCTGTTTAGTTCAGCTTCGTTGCCATCTAGAAGTGTTAGCTTTTCGCCCTGCTCTGCTAGACGAACCACGATACCGCCTTCGATCTTAGCTAGATCAAATGCGTGCATTGGTTGGCCTTGCTCTAGCATCACGTAGTTTGTGATGTCTACAACTGGGTCGATTGAACGGATACCACAACGGCGCAGTTTTTCTTGCATCCAGATTGGAGATTCCGCTTTCACGTTTACGTTCTTAACCACACGGCCAAGGTAACGTGGACAAGCATCAGTTGCTTTGATTTCAACAGATACTGTGTCTTCAATGCTTGTTGCAACAGCGTCAACTGTTGGCTCTGTAACGTCTGCGCGGTTTAGTACGCCAACTTCACGAGCAAGGCCACGGATGCTGAAGCAGTCTGCGCGGTTTGCTGTTAGGTCTACGTCGATAGTTACGTCGTTAAGCTCAAGAAGCTCACGTACGTCCATGCCTAGCGTTGTGCCTTCTGGTAGCTCAAGGATGCCGTCAGACTCTACGTCGATACCTAGCTCAGAGAAAGAACAAAGCATGCCGTGCGATGGAACGCCACGTAGTTTTGCTTTCTTGATTTTGAAGTTACCAGGCAGTACTGCGCCAACTGTTGCTACTGCTACAGTTAGGCCAAGACGACAGTTAGATGCACCACATACGATGTCTAACAGCTCTTCTTCGCCGATATCAATTTTAGTTACTTGTAGTTTGTCTGCGTCTGGGTGCTGACCGCACTCAACCACTTTACCTACTTTAACGCCGGTGAATTCACCAGCAACAGGTTCTACATCGTCAACTTCCAAACCAGCCATAGTGATTTGGTGAGCTAGCTCTTCGCTGTTAATTGCAGGTTTAACCCACTCGCGTAGCCAAGATTCACTGAATTTCATAGTTTCGACTGCCCCGGATTACTTGAATTGTTTAAGGAAACGAAGGTCGTTCTCGAAGAACGCACGAAGGTCATTTACGCCGTAACGAAGCATCGTTAGACGCTCTACACCCATACCGAATGCAAAACCAGAGTATTTCTCAGGGTCGATGCCAACAGAGCGAAGTACGTTAGGGTGAACCATGCCACAGCCTAGAACTTCTAGCCATTTGCCATCTTTACGTTTCACGTCAACTTCAGCTGAAGGCTCTGTGAACGGGAAGAATGAAGGACGGAAACGCACTTCAACTTCTTCTTCAAAGAAGTTACAAAGGAAATCGTTAAGAATGCCTTTAAGTTGTGCGAAGTTTACGTTCTCATCAACTAACATACCTTCCACTTGGTGGAACATTGGCGTGTGAGTTTGATCGTAGTCGTTACGGTAAACACGACCCGGAGCAATGAAGCGGAATGGCGGTTTGCCGTTTTCCATCGTACGGATTTGAACACCAGAAGTGTGCGTACGTAGCATTAGATCAGGGTTGAAGAAGAAAGTATCGTGATCAGTACGAGCTGGGTGATCGTCTGCGATGTTTAGTGCATCAAAGTTGTGGAATGCATCTTCGATCTCAGGGCCAGACTCAGTGCTAAAGCCAAGCTCACCAAAGAACTGTTCGATACGCTCAACAGTGCGAGTAACTGGGTGAAGACCACCGTTCTCAATGCGACGACCTGGTAGGCTCACATCGATAGTTTCTTCAGCTAGTTTCGCTTCAAGCTCTGCACGTTGTAGTGCGTCTTTGCGAGCTGCGATCGCTTGTTGAACAGCACCTTTCGCTTTGTTGATCTCTTGACCAGCAGTGCGACGCTCTTCAGGTGGAAGTTTACCTAGGCTTTGTAGTTGAAGAGTTAGTTCACCCTTCTTACCTAAATACTGAACTCGCACTTCATCAAGTGCGACTAACGAATCTGCTGTATCAATAGCAGTCGTTGCATTAGCAATGATCTCTTCTAGATGTTGCATCATTTCCTCATCTACCAGTTGGTAGTGTCCGTATCGGATGATTAGTTTTTTAGATAGCTACACATAGTAATCAAACACGCAACCAATGCCAAATTGAATCGCTAAAAGAACAAGTTATTGCCTAAAAACACGGCAAATTTAACAGGATATTAATGAGGAGTAGGAAGAAGTGGAACAATTACAGGTTCCACTTCTTAATTTGGAAATGACCTGAAGGCTAGATCTGAATAGAACAAACGCTGTTCTTCCCTGCGTTTTTTGCTAAATAGACGGACTCATCAGCGGCTTTAACCAACTCATTCATGGTTTCGAATTCTTGGGTCATTTCAGCGACACCGACACTAATACTGCCAATCCAAACTTGATGACTGGTTTCAACCTCTAATTCAGACACTTTCTGTCGAGCGGTTTCCGCGATGTACATCCCACCTTTAAGGTCGGTGTTTGGGCAAATAACCAAGAACTCATCGCCACCTAACCGGCAAACAATATCATCATTACGGAACGTGTTTTTCAGTTCACGCGAGAGGGTTTGTAGCACCAAGTCGCCTGCATCATGGCCGCTGGTGTCATTAATGCGCTTGAAGTGGTCGGCATCAATCATAATACACACTAAAGGCATGCCCAGTTCTTTGGAGTCTTGCCAATGCAGCGCTAACTGTTTAAAAGCACTACGACGGTTATGCAAATTAGTAAGAGAGTCGGTTAATGACAGTTCTTCAAGTCTCTTATTCGCTCGTTTTAATTCTGCCGTACGTTCCTCAACTTTATCTTCGAGTAACTGGTTGAAGCGTAACAACTGTTTGTTTCGTTCAGAGACTTGTTCAAACAGGCCGTTAAGCGCAGCCAACAGCGGGACAGTCGCAGAATCTTGCTGCTTTTCTTCCGCTTCAAAGGCTTGCAGAGGTGTCGCGCCCTCTTCTATCGCGGTCATTTGTCGCGCCATGTTTTGGTCGATGCCGAGGATGTGGTAAGCAAGCCAGTGGATCAATAAATCAAGTAACTGCCGTGCTGACGACTGATCTTCTTCCATGATGAAAGCTTGCATACTGTAGATATCTTGCATAAATACACGATGCACTTTGATATGCTCTTCAATGTGTCGCTCATACACACCGCAATCTCTCATCAAAGATTCTTCTTCTTTAAAGTGAAATTCGGCATAGCATGTGAGATCGAGTAAAGCGACGTTTATGTCGTCGATAGAGATAGTGTTCTCTGACAACAGATTTCCGTAGTGGTTGATAATACCAACAAGATATTGATGCTGTTCATCTACAACACCAATGCCTGTTTCAAAGTTTTTATCCCAATTAAATGAATTCATAAATCCCTTAAGGCCGATACCACCAGCACGATTTACATGCATATTCGGAGGTTATAGATACTGAAAAAATATAACCATTTTACCTGTAGGTTTATTCGATTGTTTGATCCACTTTATAAAAAGACGACTTTGAACATTCTAAATATGGCTCATCTTAAATTTGAGACGTCCCCCCCAACAGGAACGCCCCACGAAGCTAACACTAGAAATAATATTCCAACGCCATCTCAACAAAGTCATCCTTGCGTGCGAAGAACAACAAGTCCTCTGGGGTTTCGTTCTCAAACAGCCATGCGTTTAATCGCCACTTGAGATTGTTGTTGATGCGGCTTGAGGCTTCCAGCTTTGCACTGTAGACATCGCTGTTATCTAAGTCTTGTGTGATGCCTGAAAGCACTTCGGTTCCGTCTTCATCATTCAAGGCGAAACGGGCGCCAAGGAACACATCGTTTTGGCCGATTGTTTGGGCATTGTTGCCTCGGCTGTCATACAAGTATTCCGCAATGAAGCCGATGTCCCAATACGATTCAAGCGCTCCAACCCAAGTGTATTCAAAGCCTGTGACTACGCCTGTGTGGTTGTCGTAGCTGTCGCGATAAATGCTTTCTAGCTTCCATAACCAGTCTCCGATAATGCCTTGCACATCCAATCCGAAGTGTTGCATTTGGGCGTAGTATGGCTTGAGTTGATTGCCTTCCACACGGTAATAAGGGTCGCGGTTTGTGCCACCTAAATAACTTAAACCGACATCCCAATCACCGTACATTTGGCTGTAACGCAATGCCACATCAACGTGTTTTTCTTCTCGTGAAGATTCGTAAAGCGCATCGTCCGATACTAGCACGGTTGGCCTTAATCGACCGTCTTCGCCTGCGAAGGTACGCTCACGAAAATACGGCAGTAACATGGCGTCTATGGTGCCCCACTCTTTTATCGAGGTGAAGTGCACCATAGGCTGACCTAACTTGGATTCGCCATCGACCGATTCAATGGCATCGGTCTGGTTTACCACATCCACTAAATGCGCCGATTCGGTTACGCCCCAAAATACCTTTCCAACACCCGCTCGCAGTTCGTAATCATCCCAATAGGTTAAATACAAGGCTTCGCGAATATCACCATGAGTTCGTTCATCGTCTTCACTGTCTAGGCGATAAAACGGGGTGAAGGTAATGCTGCCGTTGCCCTCTTGTTGCTCCCAGTAAAACTCTGGCTGCAACACCAGTGAGCTTTGTCCTTTGTCTTGCCCTTGTAAGCCGTCGCTAAAGAACTGCCTATGTTCAAGGTTAACCTGCCCTGCTAGCTCCGGGGTGACCTGTTCTACGAACTCAAAGCTAAAGCCTGCCGCCACACAAGGCAACGACACCTGCATAAGCCCGACGGTCGCCGCCAAGGTTAAGGATAATTGGGTTCCTGTTGCCACAATCCTTTTCATATTCCTGCCTTATTTCGCACGTTTTAGTGTGTTCTTTTGGAAATCCTTGTCTTTAAGACCGGTCTGGAACACTAAATCTGTCGTGGTTAATACGGTGCTTTTGCCTGTTTGATGGTTTTGCATCGCCATGGTGTGTGCGCGCCAGTATTGGTTTAGGTACTGTTTGTAGTCTTGGAACGATAGAGTTTTAAGCAGTGCGCCTTTGCGGTCGTAAAACTCGACTTTCATTGGGCGGTAGTGCTGTTGGTCTAGCCATACCTTTTGCATGGTGTAGCCTGAGTTTTTATCGGTCGGTACTTGCTCTAAAACAAAGGTGTCTACGCCTTCCAGTTTCGCGTCTTCAATGTAGTTGAAGGTGTACTTTTCAAGTTCAAACGAGCTTAAGTCCTCATACGCAAATTCACTGCCCATAAACGGGCCAGATTTGTTGCGTGAAGAGATGCGTTTTACACGCTTGAGTGCAGGAAGATACAACCACTGGTCATCGGATTTGGTGATGTGCGAATGGTTTAGGAAAGCCGTGCCTTTTACGTCGCGTGGTTCATCAAAAATGGTTAAGCCTTTGTCGCCATCGTCATCGACTTCCAAAGATTTCAATCGCATCAGACGTGTACTGCTTTCGCCCTGCTTGTTGCGAAGTAGCATTTCCATGGTTGCGACAGAATCGCCCCACCCGACATCGGCGGCTTTGCGTTGTTCGGCAATTTCTAAGCCTTTCGCTGGGTCTGCTAATGCTGGGAAAGCGGCGAATGTGCTCAGTGCCAACGAGCTAACAGTAAGTAATGTAGTAGCGAATGTTTGTTTAACGCTTTTCATAAATATCTCCTTGAGTCAGCCCACCGCAGCAGGCCGACGTTTCCTTATTTGGTCGAAGTAGTCAGTTCGGCTGTCGATCTAGGCTGCGACTTGGTATCTGGCTTTGATTCGTGCTGAGTTTTAGCTGAATAGTGGGTCTGTTTGTCGAAGATCATCAGTAAGCTTGGTAGCAAGATGAAATCGACCACCAGCGCAATGAAAATCACAATCGCACTGAGTAAGCCCATGTCGGAGTTGAGTCTGAAGCTCGACATCGCCAGTACAGAGAAACCGGCCACTAGCACAACAGTGGTGATCCACAAAGCGCGACCTACGGTGTGGAAAGCGTATCGAACCGCTTCTTCTGCTGATTTCCCTTCGATTCTTGCGCGCTGGTATTTACTCAAGAAGTGCACCGCATCATCAACCACGATACCCAACGTGAGCGTGACCACGACTGACAAACCGAGGTTGATTTCACCTGAGATAAGCGCCCATAAACCAAAGCCAATGATCGCAGGCGCAATGTTGGGCACTAGGCTGATCATGCCTAAGCGAACCGAGCGCAATGCAAAGATCATCAAGCCAGAGATAAGCACTAGGGTGATAGGCAAAGTTGATAGCATGCTCGCCATGTTGGTTTCGCCAATATGAGCAAACATCAGTGACGGGCTCGAAGCCACCACTTCATATTGCGGTGCATTGGCTGCAAACCATGAGTAAATGCGCTCTTCGAGTTCGACTAGCTCAACGCTGCCAAGGTTATCGACGGTGAGTACCATTTTGATCGATGATTTATCGACGTTGATCTGGTTGTTCAAGTCCAAGCCGTACGGCAGAGACATTTCGTAAAGCAGCAGATATTGCGCGGCAAGTTCACGGTTCAGCGGTAGCTTGTAGTAGCTGTCGTCGTCGGCATGCATATTCTTGTTCAAACGCATGTAAACATCAGAAAGCGTGGCGACATGGTCGGTTTCTGGTTGAACACGTAGCCACTCAGTAAAGTCACCAATCGCTTGCAAGAACACAGGATCAGCAATCGCTTGAGACTCGTTAGTTTTCACTGCGATACTGAGGGTTGTCATGCCGCTGACGGTCTCTTCCATGAAGTCGGCCGCTTGTCTGAATTCACTTGAGGTATCGAAATACTTCACCGATTCATCGTTGACTTTGTTGAGCGGAATTAACGCGGCAGCGCCAACAATCACTAGCGTAGAAATCGGCAGCAGTGCTTTACGGTTAGTTACGACAAAATCGCCCAGCTTATCCATGAAGGTGACTTTGTCTGCCGCCTTAGGGTTGGCAGGTAGACGTTTGACTGGCAGCAGTTTTAGCAACGCTGGCAACATAGTCACAGACAAGAAGCACGCAATAAGTACACCCAGTGCCGATAAGTTACCGAAATCACGCAGCACTGGTGAGTCCGACATGTTCATCATCAGGAAACCAATCGCAGTGGTCACCGAGGTGATCAGAATCGGCATCGCATTGAGCTTGATGCTGTATTGAATGGCTTGTGCTTTCTCCATACCGCGCTGCATAGCTTGTCTCATGGTCACAATCACGTGAACACAATCGGCCACCGCCAAAGTTAAAACCAAGGTTGGCACATTCACGGTTGCGGTACTCAAGAACATCCCTGCCCAACCAGACAATCCCATGGTGGCAACAATCGAAGAGATGATCACAATGAGCGTCGCCACCACACTAAAGAACGAGCGCAGCATAAAGGTCAGGAACACCAGTACCACCAACAGCATTAAGGGAACGAGCGTTGAGCTGTCTTCTTGAGCCGAAGTCATAAATGCGTTGTTCATGGCTATGATGCCCGCTTTATGGAATTCGACATTAGGATACTGAGCTTGGTACTTGCCGATCATGGTATTGATTGCCGCAATCACCTCTTGCACTTCTGCGGTTTTGTCCACTTCTGGCAGTTGCACGGTGACGTTCACAATCGTCACATCGCCAGAGGCCGACACCAAGGCATTCTTAAGCAACGGCTCGTTAAGGGCGATCTGTTTTACTTTGGCGATGCGTTCTGGTGTGTGTTCGTACTCTTCATACAGCAAGTCTTCTACCAAAAGATCATCTTCAATGGCTTCGGTGTGCTGATAATTAGCAAGGGAATCGACACGGCTTGAATACGGGATCTGCCACGCATCAACCGTGAGATTTTGAATCAGGGTGAGAGTTTCAGGGGTGAAGACATTGCCATCTTCAGGTGCGACAACAATCGCAAGGTTGTCGGTTTTTGCAAAGGTGGTTTGGATTTCATCGAACGCCATCAACTGCTTGTTGGTGCCTTCGAAGAAGATGTTGTAGTCCCCTCTAAAGTAGAGGTTCTTAGCCCCTAATGCAGAGAGAATGATGATTGAAAACACCACCAGCAGAACGATAAACGAACGCTTGGTAGGTATTGAGTGCCAACTGTTTAGATCTGTGTTTGCGCTATCAGCATTAGGGTTATCTCGGTTTTGCTGATCGAACGTGGGCTTCTGGCTGTCATGTTTCATCACAGTCTCCATTTGTGACGATTCGTCATATTTGTGTCATAAAAAGCCAGCCGAAGCTGACAAAAGACACAATGCTTAGTCAAACACTCAAGAAAACAGCAACCACAGTCGGTCAGTCTCAAGTTTGTGACGAATCGTCAAAAATGGTTATTAATAAACCCACATTGTGGGCTTAACGGAAGCTATCGACCTACAGACTCTAAGTAAGCGATCTCTTCACTGAACAGTTCTTGTTCTACACGACGCCAAGTTTTGCGGTAATCCCAGTCACTAGAAAGGGGCTGCCAATTGAGGCCGTCTAGAATCATGTTCGCGTTGTGTAATACTGAATACGGGTCTTGTAACCGCTTAATACAATGACTGTTTGATGCATTCTGTGACAAAGCATTTGAACCAAATGCGATTGACCAGTTAGCAAAAACGATGGCATCTGAGCCAACGCCAGAAGAGAACTTTAGGTCACCCGCTTCTACCGCTTGGTTAACCATAGAGTCGCATTGTTCAATCACCAACTCTTCCAGTTCATTCATCTCGGCGACGCGTGCACTAGACGCTTTCTCTAGTACCCACGGGCTTTTAGCCATGATCGCACAGGTTGATAGTACCGGTTCCATGCGAGCATAGATTCGGTAAGCAACGTGCAATGCGACGATCTTTTCACGTGTGTTGCCTTCAAACTCTCCAGAGCGAGCAAACATCATTGCTTCTGTCTTGAGAGAGTGAATACATAACGCTAAAACGACGTCTTCTTTGCTGCAAAAGTGATTGTATATCGTACCTTTAGAATAAGAGCTCGCTGCCGTTAGCTTGTCCATCGTGAGGTTTCCGAACCCTTGTTCTCGAACCAGATCTTTTGCTAACAACATCAACTCTACTTCTCGGTCTGCAATAGACTGCTGCTTTTTAGACAACACGCCTTTGCAACCAAAGATACCTTGTTTATCGCCTTTACAACCAAAGCCAAACATAATTTTTTAGTCCGTATATGAGCTTAGCCGTTATCTAAGCTTCGCCAGTATTTAAAACACTCCTATCCAATATATTAACACGAATAGTAAATTCATGTAGTTAACCATTTTGTGACGCTTCGTCATTTCTGACTTATCGTCATAATAGCGCAAGTATTGATCATATCAAGGGGTTTTATAAATTAAATACATTTTGTGAATGGAAAGAGAATAAATGGGATATAGCTAAGAAAATCATCAATAGTTGACCTAAAGAGAAGACTTTAAAAAAAGACCTGTATTGTGACCAACAGAATGTGGACGCGAATTGGGCATTCTTAACCTAACAAAGAATGTTGGCACTTTAAGCTGCTATGCGTATTCATGCCCAATGATTCCTAGCTTAAACCACAAGAATGAATGACTGTAGGCTTACTTTATGGGGCAGACGTCTCCTTATGGTCAATATTTGGCTTACTAATGCCGTTTTCTGTTAAGTTGCTATAAATTCGGTAAGGGGTGACTTACAATAGTGACAACGACTTACCTTTTTTGAGAACACGATATTGAGCGCCAAATATTCTTATTTAGCTTGGCAAGTGAATACTTCTAGCCCTGCAGAAAAGCTGGTTTTATTGATGCTTGCAGACGGTGCTGACGAATTCGGCTACACCAATGTGTGCCTACAAACAGCAGGTCAACTTTGTGCTCTCTCTACGTTTGGTTTAGCCGACTGTCTTAAGTGTTTAGTCGACCAAGGTTTTCTCGATAAGGTAAAAGTAGATTATCGGGATAAAAAAGAGATTCACGTTTTCAAAATGCTCATTGAGCAAGAGCAAACTGCGGCGCACGTTGAGGTTCAACCGACCAATAGTATTCCGGTCTACTCTACGGCACCTGCACCTGCACCTGCACCTGCACCTAAGTTTCAGCCTGCTCCGGCACCAATGCAACACATGCAGCAGGCCCCTCGCCCACAAGGTCGAGGCTCAATGAACAGCAACACCGTCTCTACTCATGATCTCAACGAAGAAGAGATACCATCATGGGCAGAACGTGCGTTTAAATTCTCCGGTTTGACCGGTGACCATAGTTTAGTATGGAAGAAATTTGTCCTCTGGTATAAAGCCAAAGCCAATGAATTAATGCCATTATCTCGGATTGAATCCAAGCTGCAGTACTGGCTAGTTAACGAGAAGCAAAATGAAAGACAACAACAGCAGAAGACCTCTCAATATTCAGGAAATGCAGGACAAGCTCAAGGAAATGGGTAT
Organism: Vibrio sp. 10N.261.55.A10; assembly: GCF_041470825.1. Classification (NCBI taxonomy): domain Bacteria; kingdom Pseudomonadati; phylum Pseudomonadota; class Gammaproteobacteria; order Vibrionales; family Vibrionaceae; genus Vibrio; species Vibrio sp. 10N.261.55.A10. The sequence goes on from NZ_JBFRNC010000067.1 coordinate 15,418, forward strand.
AGACAAAAGCTTAGCCCATCTGAACGCTTCAGGCAGCAGCTCATTCAAAAAGGCAAAAAGCCAACCTTCTGAGCCAGCTCAACCTGTTGTACCTGACGCTACAGGTCCATTAGTACCTGAAGTGATTGAAGCGCAAAGTACCGAAGTGAAAGTAGCGGCTGCACAAGCTGCGGATTCTGGTGCGTCTCAACAAGTACCTGTTGTTGATCAAGATCCTGCAGAGCTGGAACTAACCGATTGGTGTATTCACGTGTTCGGCTCTTTCTTGAGCGTGTACGAAACGCAGTGGGAATATCAGTACGGTAGTGAGCCAAGCGGTAAGTTCATTGAGTTTGCCAACTCTGTTGATTCAGACGGCCTTAACCGCGTTTTAATGCACTGCCACGAACGTATTCAGCTTGGCAACAGCTGGCCGCCGCAAATGGGTGAGCTGTGGATCCTGAAAGATTCTTTAACTGAAGAAGAGTTGCTGGATAGCCGTATCCGTGTGTTGTCTCGCACCGCTGCCAACAAAATTGAAAAATGGCTGATTCAGAACAAACTGTATGACTTGAAGCGTACGGCTGAAAACAAGCTGGATGGTCTGTTTAAGAAGTACTACTTGGAAGCAAAACGTTTAGATGAGAAAGGCATGCTGGAAACGGAGTTGCCGCAATTCCTGCTTGCCGCTAACTCAGTGAAAAACCTGAACGATTTAAAACGTGAAGAGTACGAAAGCCAGCACGGCAAAGCGATTAACCCAAGAATTCAGCGTATTCTGAACAGTAAAAAGTAACCGTCTACCCGCTGCCTGTTAGAAGAAAACAGAGTTGCAATTACCCGGTTAACAGATACAAAAATGCCAGCTATTAAGCTGGCATTTTTTATTGAGTTCTTACGAACTCTTTAGCGACTAACCGACCGTTATTTACGATCGCCTTACTGATTAATTACAGTAGGTGGATAGTTGCGTTTAGAGAGAAAACGCCAGAGTCGTCATCTTTCATTTTGAAGTTTTGGTAGCTAGCGCCTACAGATAGTGGACCAAAGATAAAGTATTCAGCGCCTACAGCGTACATTACGTCTACATCGTCTTGCTTGAAGTTATCGCCTTTCACTTCGTATGAGTGAAGACCACCCTTCGCGTATACGTGAAGAGGACCGAAGTCGATGCTTGGTTTGATCGCTAGGTAAGCAGTGCTTACGTCAACACCTTGTTTAGCACGGTTGCCGTAGCTAACGTTGTCGAAAGAACCTAGATCCCAGTAACCCGCTTCAACACCGATTAGTGGAAGGATACCTGTACCTACGTGGATGCCCACCGCGTTTTCATCTTCACCAGCGAATGAGTTTTGACCACCCATTACACCGCCGTACAACCAAGAATCAGCCATTGCTGTTGAAGATGCACCTAGTAGTGCTAGTGCCAATAACGTTTTTTTCATATTCGACCTTTTTCGTCCTAGTGGCAGGCCTTGAGTGGTAATAAATTGCCACCAAGTCGCCCTGTATGTAATAACTATTCAATTAGTAATGCAATAAGCAAGATTTATACCCAAACCTTGCCATTGCGTCTAGCTTTATTCCTTTAGCAAGCATCAATCGCGTTTTTAACACGCTTATCTGATACTGGGTAAGGCGTACCGAGCTGCTGTGCGAAGAAGCTTACACGAAGCTCTTCTATCATCCAACGCACCTCTTTTACATTTTCTGGAACCGCGATCCCTTTTGGAATTTTATTCAGCAGTTCTTTGTAATCATTCATTACTGACTCAACTTTGATCATGTGAAGACGATCTTTGTTCGGGTCAATTGGCAGTTTTTCCATGCGGCGTTCAATCGCTCTCATATAGCGTAGAATATCCGGCAAGCGTTTCCACCCACATTCTGTGGCAAAACCCTTAAAAATCAAACCTTCTACTTGAGCTTTTATGTCAGAAAGTGCGAATGCCATAGAAAGATCCACGCGTCCTTTCAGCTTTTTACTGATGCTGAATGCCGTGGTTAGGATGGTTTCAACCTGTTGAGCAATCTCTACTACGGTATCACCCAGCTCTGCACGTACGTGTTCTTTCAGAGCTTCAAACTGCTCTGGTTCCCAAACCAAACCGCCCTTCTCTTCAATCAGCTTATCAATACCACAAGCGATACAGTCATCGATAAGATCGAGTACCTGTCCGTATGGGTTGAAGTACAAGCCAAGTTTCGATTTGTTCGGCAGGTTCGAGTGCAAGTATTTGATCGGTGATGGCACGTTCAACAAGATTAAACGACGCTGACCCGATTTCATTGCCGAGATTTGCTCTTGCTCGGTTTCGAACAGTTTGATCTCTACGCTGTCTTTGGTATCCACCAGCGCAGGGAAGGCTTTAACATCGTAGCCACCACGTTTCTGTTGGTAGACTTTTGGTAATTCACCAAAGCTCCACGTGTGCAGGTTCTGCTGCTCGATATCGTCGTCTGCCACTTTAGAAAGCGTTTCTTGAACCTTGTCTTTCAGGCTCTCTTTCAACTCATGCAGATCTTTCTGTTCTTTCAGCTTACGCTTGCGATGATCTACAGCGCGGAATGTTACCTTTAAGTGCTCTGGAATCTGGTCTAACTTCCAGTCATCACGTACCACTTCCACACCCGTCATGCGGCGTAGCTCTTTCTCAAGAGAATCCAGTAACGGTGCTTCAAGCGGTGTCACACGTGCCAAGAATGCATCTGCGTAGTTTGGCGCAGGTACAAAGTTACGGCGTAGCGTTTTAGGTAACGACTTAATCAAGCTAATTACTAGCTCTTGACGTAGACCCGGGATCTGCCAATCAAAACCGTTCTGGTCGATCTGGTTCAAGATAGGCAGCGGAATGTGTACCGTTACACCATCGTTATCGTCGCCCGGCTCAAATTGGTAGCTCAGTTTCAACTTAATACCGTTTTGGTGCCAGAAGTTCGGGTAATCCAGATCGGTAACGTGGCTAGCATCACCGCGGAACAGCATCGATTTTTCAAAGTTAAGCAGCTCAGGGGTTTTCTGACTGGTCTTCTTCCACCATGTATCAAAGTGACGGCCAGAAACCGCCTCTTCACCAACACGCTGGTCATAGAAATCGAACAGTTCATCATCGTCGATCAAGATGTCACGACGACGCGATTTATGCTCTAGCTCTTCGACTTCTTGTAGAAGCTTACGGTTCTGCTTGAAGAAAGCGTGTTTGGTTTCCCACTCACCTTCTACTAATGCACTACGTACAAACAACTCACGGCTGACGGTTGCATCAATCGCGCCGTAGTTCACAAGGCGCTTAGGTACGATTGGGATTCCGTAAAGCATCACTTTTTCGTGTGCCATTACCGCTGCTTGTTTCTTCGACCAATGTGGTTCGCTGTAACTGCGTTTAATCAGGTGTTTCGCTAGCGGTTCAATCCATTCAGGTTGAATCTTCGCGATAACACGGCCCCAAAGTTTTGAGGTTTCTACCAGCTCCGCAGACATGATCCACTTAGGCTGTTTCTTAAATAGGCCAGACGCAGGGAAGATGTGGAAGCGTGCATTACGTGCACCTTGATACTCATTCTTCTCTTGGTCTTTCATACCAATGTGCGAAAGCAGACCTGATAGCAGTGACATGTGAATGCCATCGTAGCTGCCCGGTTCTGTATTCAACTTAGTATCTAGCTCACGCATTGCTTGGTGAATTTGGAAGTACACATCTTGCCATTCACGGATACGTAAATAGTTGAGGTAATCTTGCTTACACTGTTTGCGGAACTGGTTACTCGACAATGCTTTTTGCTGCTGCTTGATGTAATCCCATAAGTTCACAAACGTGATGAAGTCAGACTCTTTATCGAAGAAACGCTTGTGCTTGTCATCAGACGATTGTTGCTTATCTGATGGACGCTCACGCGGATCTTGAATCGACAACGCAGACGCGATCACCATCACTTCGTGTAGGCATCGGTTACGTGGCGCTTCAATTACCATACGCGCTAAACGTGGATCGATAGGCAGTTTTGCCAGCTTACGACCAATCGCGGTTAGCTTCTTCTTGTCGTCGCCGTGGTTCTTGTTTTTGTTCGCTGACGGTTCAACGGTGGCGATCGCACCAAGCTCTTCAAGCAGCCTTACACCGTCTTGAATGTTGCGCTTATCGGGCGCTTCAACAAATGGGAACGCTTGAATATCGCCTAGGCCTAGCGCTGTCATCTGAAGGATAACCGATGCTAGGTTAGTACGAAGAATCTCTGGGTCAGTAAACTCTGGGCGTGACTCGAAATCTTCCTCAGAGTACAAACGAATACAGATACCTTCTGCAACACGACCACAACGACCTTTACGCTGGTTTGCACTCGCTTGAGACACTGGCTCAATCGGTAGACGTTGTACTTTAGTACGATAGCTGTAGCGGCTAATACGCGCCGTACCCGGGTCGATAACATACTTGATGCCCGGAACGGTTAACGAGGTTTCTGCCACGTTGGTTGCCAGAACGATGCGTCGACCAGTATGAGACTGGAAGATACGGTTCTGCTCACCCGCCGATAGACGCGCGTAAAGCGGGACAATTTCGGTATCACGAAGGTCGCGTTTACTTAATGCATCTGCGGTATCACGAATTTCTCGCTCACCGTTCATGAAGATCAAGATATCGCCAAGGCCTTCATCACACAGCTCATCAACGGCTTCAAAGATGCCTTCGATTTGGTCGCGGTCTGAATCACTTTCATCACCACCTAATGGGCGGTAACGCGTATCAACTGGGTAAGTACGACCAGACACTTCAATGATCGGTGCATTGTTAAAGTGCTTAGAGAAACGCTCTGGATCGATGGTTGCCGACGTGATGATCACTTTCAGATCCGGACGCTTTGGCAGTAACTCTTTCAGGTAACCCATGATGAAATCGATGTTCAGGCTACGTTCGTGCGCTTCATCGATAATGATGGTGTCGTACTGATTTAAGAAACGGTCGTGTTGAATCTCCGCCAGTAGAATACCGTCGGTCATCAGTTTGATTTGGGTATTGTCAGAAATCTGGTCGTTGAATCGAACCTTATAACCAACGAACTCACCCAGCTGTGTTTCCATCTCTTCAGCAATACGGTTCGCAACCGAACGCGCCGCAAGACGACGGGGCTGAGTGTGACCAATTAAGCCAAAGCGGCCGCGGCCAAGCTCAGAACAGATTTTTGGTAGCTGAGTGGTTTTACCCGAACCCGTTTCACCCGCCACGATAACCACTTGGTTTTCAGCGATGGCTTTCGCGATGTCTTCGCGCTTTTGGCTAACCGGGAGAATTTCTGGGTATTCAATCGTTGGTTTCTGTGCCGCACGCTGAGTTGCCGTCATCATCGACTTAGCAATGTCTAACGCAATCTCATCAAAGACAGCGTGCTTAGCTTGTTCGTTCTTAATTTTGCTCGCACCAGCAATTCGCTTACTCAAACGGAAGCGATCGCGCATCATACATTCGTTGAGCGCTTTACGAAGAGAGGCTGGGCTATTCTGAGATGATTTGTTGTTTGTCGCTGATTGATCAGCTTTTTTGGTATTTGATTGTTCAGCAGACTTTTTCGATGCCGCTTGGTTTGGCTTGGCTTTGCTCTGTGAAGAACTTGGCTGTGCTGCATTCTTGTTGTTATCTGCTTTTTCCGGAGACGAAGTCAAAGCGTGTCCTATTCTTGTACTTATTAAACTCGCGCGATTATATCACAAGTCTCAAACAAAAAAGCCTGACAGCAAAGGGAAAACCTTTAGCTATCAGGCTGATTAATCTCGCTAACACTCGCAGGAGCTATGAAAGCGCGGTCAAATGTAATTCGTACTTAGTCAACTCTGGTTTAAAGCTAACGTTAAAAACTGCGCTTAAAACTCATATTGGAAGTAAACCGTGTTGTAGTTACTACCGCCTTTGATACGACCATACTGAGAGGATTTTTCAAAGATTGCAGAACGGTGATGCAATGAATAACCGAACCATAAGTTGTTCAAGTCATTCTTACCAATCAAGTCGCCAACGTTGACATCGAATGAGAAGTCTAAGTAGTTCAATAGATGGCTTGCGGTGTAACCTTTACGGTCCATCTCAGAGCCTTCGATATAGGTAATCGAATCGATGTAAGACATACCTTCTGCCACACCAACACGCCACTGAGTTGGCCAATCAAAGGTGTAGTACGCCTTGATTGCGATAATGTATTCGGTGCTGCTCGATTGAACGTCTGAACTCCAGTGGTGCGCAATACCTGGGGTTAAATAGATATCCAGTGGCAAACCGAAGATCTCATCGGTTAACGGGTGTCCATAGAAGAACGAGGTCAACTGGTTGTTGTATTCGTCTTTCTCTCGATTGAACTTCATGATGTCGCCAATATTGGATGGCGTTCCCCAGCCGTGTGCGACACGTAAGTACGGCGCATTGCTCAGTTTAGGTTTTGGCGCTTTCTCTTTGTCGTTAAAGAAACCAAAGCCAAGGTACAATTCCCCCTGATAACGGTCTTCAACAATCGAAGAATCGTAAGCGTTATCGTCCAATCGAGTCACACTGGTTGAACCCAATAAGTACAAGTTAGAAACCACATGGTAACGCGTTTCAACACCAACATTTAAGTCAACACCAGCACCAATGGTTTCATTAGATGCGGAGTAATACTCACTGTTGAAATCAGCACTTTTATAACGCAGCGTCGCGCTCGGGTAAAACTCCCAATCTCCAGTTTCATACTTGGCTTTAGCTCGTAAGTTACCGTGGAAGTTGTATTCACTGTCGCTCATTAACTCCGTCTCGACAGACCAAGAATCATCAAGTTGGTAGGTCAGTTGAGCACCAAAGTCCGCCGTATCGCCTTCAATCGCGTTCTGCTCAGATGCAGGAATATCAATAAAGCGCATGCGAGAGATAGCATTGAAAGACCACTTCTCATCGTCAGTTTGATAGAGGTATGCCCCCATCTCAGTACCGTCAATAAACACATAATCGTTCTTGAAAAACAGCATCGGTACGAATGAGCTAACCGATTGGTCGCCACCAGACGTGTCATAAGGGATGCTTGCTGTACGGAACATTGCAGCGATGCCCCACTCTTGCTCTTCAGCGGCCCACGCATTAGCACTTACGAAAATGCCACTTAGGAAAGCGCTACCTAGTAAAACCAATCCAGATGAAGGAAGAGTCGGTAAATATTTGAGCTTCATTCTTGTGTAATTACTCTTTGAAAAAATATTGTGTTACTGATTAGACATTTATTAACCATGACGGCTAACTATTTTTAGGTTTGCTCGGCATTGACCGTTACAATGTAGAATATTCTCGGTTAAATGAAAGTATTGTGAAAGTCTCCGAATTACAAAACATTATAGATCACTTACCCAAAGATTCCGATCCAGATATTGTTATGGGTGAGGCGTGGTTGCCTGAGCGTTTGGTGGATACCAACCTAGACGGTGACATGCTATTTCTTGAATTCGATAATGCCCCTGAAGACAATCAAGGGGATGAAGAAGGCCGTGGCTTTGTTGAGCACGAGATTGCTATGATTCGAGAAAAGCTCGAACTGTTATTAGACGAGCCTTCCGATACCAAGACCAAAGCCGATGCCCTTTTGGCAATATTTCTAATGGGCCATGAACTTTCTAGCTCAGAAGTTATCGAAGTTCTTGAATCAACAGAATCTGACTCAGTAGAACTTGAAGCATCAACGCTTGAAACCACAAAGCCAGACACAAATAAGATCGAAACAAAAGAACACCACGACGACTAGCCACCAACGATTTTAGGTACCGTATTGAAACCCTCTACGACATCATCTCTTCCCCTGTTACTCGCCGGACCCATTTTAAGAAAAACCACCGCGACTGAAGTGGTACTTTGGTTAGCCACCAGCTCGCCTCTTACAGGCAGAGCCGAGCTTCATACTCAAGAAATAGACGATTCTGAAGCAGCACAAGACCAGCCGTTTTATACCTCATCGCTTGAAGAACATGATTCGATTCAAATCGGTACACATGCGTGGATAACGCTAATTCGCTTACAAGGTGAGTTTCCGACTAATACGCTGCTTGAATATGACATTCACACAGAGTCAGGTTCACTAAAAGAGCTCGCCCCTCACCTTGTTTACAACGGTAAATCTCGCGTTGAGTTTAAGATATCGATCTCAGCTGATTACATTCTTCATGGCTCTTGCCGCAACCCGCATCATCCAAGCAAAGACAGCCTAATTGCAGCCGATAACAAGATGGCCGATCAAACCGTCGCTGAAAGACCCGACATGCTGATGATGAGCGGCGATCAGATCTACGCCGACCATGTGGCAGGCCCAACACTTGATGCTATTCAACAAGTGATTCACCTGCTTGGCCTTGTAGGCGAAAGCTTACCGACTGACTCGCAAATTAAACAAATCAACAACAGTGACGCTCTGTATAACAGTGAATACCACTTATACCAGCGTCATCACTATTTGCCGCACCACACAGCTTCAGAATCCATGCTCGATAAGTTATTCCCGAACCGTGGCGTGCCGATTTTTAGCTCTACCGATTGTGAAAACCACTTGGTCACGCTGTCTGAGTTTATCGCGATGTACTTATTGGTTTGGTCTCCGACACTGTGGCAATGCGTCAATCGAGAGCGTTTAATTGAGAATAACTTCACTCAAGGTGGACGCCAATTAACACCGACTGAGCAGCAACAATGGCGTGATGAAAGCGTCATCATGGATGATTTCATTGCTGGCTTACCGCAAGTGCAACGTCTGTTCGCGCATATTCCAACGTACATGATCTTCGATGATCACGATGTGACGGATGATTGGAACCTTACCGTGGGTTGGGAGCATGCCGTCGACCAAAACCAGTTCGCGACCCAAGTCATTGGTAACGGCCTTGCGGCTTACTGGATGTGTCAAGGTTGGGGTAACAAACCGGAGAGCTTCGATGAAACGTTTATCGAGCAAGCAAAACAGCTTTTTGTCGCTCAACCGCTCATTACTAAACAACCGCGCATTAGTAAACAAACTCATAATGAAGCCGGCAATGCAGCGACTACTCACTCTATTGGCAACATCGAGCCAGACAAGCATCAAGCCTTTATTGAGATGCTGAGTCGCTTTGAAGAGTGGCATTACACAATAGATACCTCACCCAAAGTCATTGTGTTGGATACTCGTACGCGTCGTTGGCGTTCCGAGTCGCGCATGAACAAGCCTTCAGGTTTAATGGACTGGGAAGCCTTGATTGAGTTTCAACATCAGTTAATGAATCAAGATAAAGTGGTGATCGTTTCTGCTGCACCGATGTTTGGCGTGAAGTTTATTGAAACACTGCAAAAGATGGCGACCACAATCGGCAAGCCATTAGTGATTGACGCTGAAAACTGGATGGCACATCCGGGCAGTGCTAATACGCTAATTAGCATCTTTACCCATACCAAAACACCGACCAACTTCGTGGTACTTTCTGGCGATGTTCACTACTCCTTCGCTTATGACATCAAGCTTAGGTATCGTCGCAACAGCCCGAACATCTATCAAATCACCTGCAGTGGTATTAAAAATCAGTTCCCTGCTCCGCTGCTTAAATTCTGCGATGTATGGGACCGCCTGTTATACAGCCCTCGCTCAGTTTTGAACTACTTCACTAAGCGTAAACGCTTGAAGATCGAAAAGCGAAGCCCTGACAATCAGACCTTCTATCGCCTTTCAAACCGCAGTGCGATTGGAGAATTGAGGCTAGACACTGATGGGAAACCGCAATCGATCACGACACTCAGTGGCGACGGTAAAATTACCCGTTTCCCAGAGCCCGATTGATAAAATGCTCCTTATCGCTCGCGTATCCGTAATGTCAGTTTTTAGTAAAGACGCTTGCGATCACACTCTGTAGACCCAATAGTTATGCTTATGGTTATAGTTGATAGCTATCAGCGTTACGGAACTCGATACAAATTTTAACTGGAGCTCGTTATGTTCAATTCTCTCACATCAATGTTTAAACAATTGATTGAAGGCCAGGACCTAAGCAAAAACCAAGGCACATCACCTAATATCGCCATCGCGAGTTTGTTGTGTGAAGTCGCGGGTGCCGACCATCAGATCAATGAATCAGAAAGAGTCGCTAAGCTACAGCTTCTGCAGCGTTTGCTGGATTTAGATGAAGAACAAGCAAAGGTACTGCTCGCGCAAGCAGAGCCGAAAGTAGAGCAATCAGTATCGCTGTATGACTTTACATCGCAACTCAGAGACCTATCTCAGCCAGTGCGAATCGACTTAATCAAAGCGATGTGGGAAGTAGCGCATGCCGACGGGGAAATTGACCCTATCGAAGATTCTGTGATCCGTAAAACAGCGGAGCTGCTCTACGTTGACCACAGTGACTTCATCAAGAGTAAGTTAAGTGTTTTAGGCGAAAATTAGTGCCTGAAATAATGAATTGGAAACTGAAATAAACAAAAGCGACGGGTTAAGAAACCGGTCGCTTTTTTGAATCGGTAAACTGAAAGCTGACTAAACAGGGCTGAGAGGAGCTAAAAATTTAGCTACAACATAGTTAATGTGAGTTTCGCAAGATTATAAGCATCGACATAACCCGAGTGCTGACGACCTTCCCACTCAATATTTTTGGCTTCTTGAGCAGCGCGGTGACCAATGCGTTTGTCTTTCAAGCGATTCTGAACACGGTAAAGCGTTGCGATGTTTAAGAACTCGCTAAACGGAGGCTCGATGCCTTTTTCAATACACTCTTTGTGTAAGATAAGGTCGTCACGTCCCCACGCTGCGTAGATTTTTTTGGGACCACCGAAGTTCTTAATCATCGACTTGATAACAGACTCTAATGGGCGACCCTGCTTTTCGATTTTGCGAGGTGTAATGCCCGTTAACTCGGCACAGAATAGAGAGACTTCGTCTTTCTCTGGCTTAACGTAGTATTGTGCGCGCTTCACGATGGTTCCAGATACAAGATCGATCTCAGCAAGACCAATTTCAATGATCTCCCCTGTTGTTCCTACACCGTCTTCGCTCCAACAGCACATTTCCAAATCGAAACACACCACTCGATTGTGATTCATACGTCGCCTAATTCTCTCGTCAAAAATTTTGTGAAATTGTACATGAGCCCAATACAGAACTCGACCCTAGTTGTATCAAGTGCTCATTTAGCCTGCAATTGTCACTCGATTTCGGCTATTCGACTTACTTTGATAGAGCATACTGTCTGTTTTTTGCAGAATCTCTTCCGTGTTTTCATTAGCGTAAATAGCAGCACCAATACTCAAAGTACAACTGAGCTGTCGACCTTTGTGCTCACAATGAGACTGGCTCACTGTTCTTAGAATACATTGTAAGTATCGTTCTAAGGCTTCATGGTTTGTAATACTAGAAATGATACAGAACTCATCTCCACCTATACGAAACAGGTTATCCCCCTCTTTCAAGCTCACTGAGATAACCTTAATCACATGAATAAGTAACGCATCACCGGCTGGGTGCCCAAACTTATCATTGATCTCTTTAAACTTATCAACATCAAACACTATTAAGCTAAACGGCTTATCGCTTTGTATCGATTGACCAAGCATCTTATTAAAAGCTCGGCGATTATAAATTTCCGTTAAACTGTCATGATTGGCAAGAAAGCGAAGTTCTTCTGTTCTTTCATCAATCATTCGATATAAGCGCTCTTTCTCTCGAATTTGCAGGTTCACAATATAAGCAAGCAGTAATGAGATAGTGGTACCAACTATGCCGATTCCCGCCAACACTAAGTAACCATTAAATGAAATACATGCATCTATCTTGAAGTCGATAATCCATTCACGGTTAGTTAATGTAATCGTCTTTGTAATGTGCTGCCCAGTTACCGCTTCATAACCATTGGTTTCGAACATTATCGGGGCATCTTCAGCTTCAAAACCGCTATCGGTAACACGCACATAAACGTCCATATCGCCGACAGTAGATGCCAGAAGTTTCTCAAAATAGTATGTGGTACGAACCACACCAATCACAACGCCAAGTAGATTATCGCTTTCGCCTTCAAACACAGGGTGATAAACCAACATGCCGGTCTTTGGTGTATTTTGATCTAAGCCGTCTTGAAGCAAGCGAACTTTGTCTGAAATATTCGCTTTACGTGTCTGTTTAATATTATCTAAAACCAGCTTGAAGCGCTCACGAGAAAAATAAAAGGTTCATCGCGGCTTT
>NZ_JBFRNC010000068.1:0-1277 GCF_041470825.1 Vibrio sp. 10N.261.55.A10
CTAAGCCAACAGCATCAGCTGTTGGCTTTTTTCATGCACCTCATTTGGAGTTTTCATCCTGAGACTAAGGTGCGGCCTCATATTGTTATAGGTACTTATAGACTCTTTTACTAGTTGTTTAAGCTCTCCGAGGTTTTTACACTTATTAAGTAAGAACTCTTGTTTCAGTATTCCATTTACTCTCTCTGCTAATGCATTTTGATAGCAGTCATAACCGTCTGTCATCGAGGGGCTTATGCCGCTACTTTTCAACTTATCTTGATAAACACCGGAGCAATACTGGAGACCACGATCAGAGTGATGGATACACGAACGATGATATTGACGCCCCTTAATAGCCATATCTAGCGCTTTCACAACATCCGTCGCCTTCATTTCGTTGCTCAGCTCGTAGCCCATAATTTTCCGACTAAACGCATCAGTTACCAATGAGAGATAGTGAATGCCTTCATCTGATTGGATATAGGTAATATCACTTACTAACACACCCTCTGGAGTGCATGGTTTGTAGTTCTTTAATAAGTTCGGATGTTTTTTCATCCAATGCTTACTGTTTGTCGTTTTCGTAAAACTACGTTTAGGTCTTACCAATAACCGTTCATCACGTAAGTAGTTGAAAAGAGCATCCCGACCTAACTTGATACCTTGTTCTTGCAACTTTGGCTTAAGTAAAAAGTAGAGCTTTCTAGTGCCAACCCGAGGCATATAACGTCTAATATCCAACACCATTTGTTTGATGGGTTTAAGTTCCAACTGGCGATGAACAGCTCGCTTTTCTCGTTGATAAACGCTTTGTCTCGTTATCCCGCATAGCTTACATACTCGAACTAAACTTATTCCTTCTTGTTCTTGAAGGCTTCTTGCTCCTTGGTGAGATACTTTTTTCTGAGGCTAGTTCCGTGTTCAGCATCAAGAATATCAACCACTCTATTTAAAAAGAGATTCTTGATTTTTTCGTCTTCCAGCTCTTTCTCAAGACGCTTTATTTTCTGTGCTGGTGACTCTTTAGGCTTAGTTGATTGGTGCATGGTATTCATCCTTGGAGTTTGCGCCCAATTCATCTTACCGTGCTTTCGAAGCCAAGTTAAAACAGTTGAACGGCCTTGGATACCATAAATGGTTTGGGCTTGTTTATATGTCATATCGCCTCTTTCTACAGCGGCGACGACCTGTAATTTAAAGCCTAGTGTGTAATCACGCTGAGTGCGCTTAACGTAGGTATTATTTGAAGTAGCCATAATTCGTCCTCAATGTGTAAACACATTTCAGGACGGGAC
>NZ_JBFRNC010000069.1:0-35159 GCF_041470825.1 Vibrio sp. 10N.261.55.A10
CGGTGGTGTGAGAGGACGGAGGCCGTGAGGCCTCCTCCTACTCGATTATGAGCTCAAAAGTCTCTTTAAGTTTGAACTCTGTGTGGGCGATGAACCTTAAGCTTCAGTGCCTTGAATCTTCTCTAATTCAGCGATAGTTGTTTGCGATACAAGCTGACCATCCATGTAATAGGTAACGTTTTGACCGTCTTTGATGCCCGTTAGAGTCGCTGTTTCACCAGATGTATAGACGATGTCCATTTGAATCGTGTTTTCGTCGATCTTAATCATCTCACCCGTTTCAATGGTGCGATTGTTAGAAATTGGGCCGACAGGGGCTTCTTTCAGGCTTGGGTCCAGCTCATCGTTCACTTTGAAGTGCGTGTCTGTTTTTGTATCAAATACGTGTGGTGAACCGCTGATAGGGTTTTTACCTGTCCAGAATTCAAGTGAGTTGAATACCACATAGTCTGCTGCGGTAGTAATACCGTATACAGGCGCTAATAAGAAGTTTACACCTGCACGGGCATAGCGGTTATCGACAACTTCAACGTTAAATTTCATCACTTTCCCTGTTACGGCGTTGCTGCCGATACAACCAGTTAGCGCAGAAGCCAAAACCGTTAGTCCTACAATTTTAAGTGCAATCTTTTTCATTTTAGTACCTGTATAAGTTAGAAGTCTGTTTCGTTGGAACAGGTGTAGTATGGTTTTTATTCGATGGTCAGTTTTACCATTTAGCGCCACTGACGATATAAAATGCACTCGGACTTTTGGCATCAAGCTAGGTATAAAACTGGGCACAAAAAAAGCGCGACCTAATAGGGCGCGCTTTGGGGTATTTAGATAAGTCGTAATGAAAACAACGACTCCCATATAGAATTACTTCATCACGTAGGTATAAGCCGATACGACAAGCCAGCGGAAAAATCGAAATAAAAGGGTAGTGGCTTTAAAGGCAAACTTGGCAATGGATACCATTGCTTCTGAACCAATGCTCACGCACTTATGCAAATCGGATTCTTTGTATTCTGAATAGGTCATCTGTTTTCTCATTTCTCGCGCTTGTCTTTCATATGTAAGTAACGACTCCTGTCTGGCGATATCCCCTGAGCGCGTAATGTACGAACTTTCGCCGATAGAGATTTACCATTTTATGCCAAGTGGGTTAATAACTAGCCAAAAGAGAAAGGGCTGAGAGAATTTAACGGCATAGCGAGGTGTAACTGATCAAGTTACCGAAAAAACGAGGGTAATAATGGTATGATCGCGGGCTCAGCACCATAAGTGATAAAGAATAGGAAACAGAATGACTCACCTTACCGAACAGCAAGAAGCTGCAATGGCGACGTTTAAAGAAAACTTACACCTTCCAAATGGTGGCTTTCATAAACTGATTATCGAGCTAAGTAAGGAGTATCAGCTGCCTTTCCAAAAGGTGCGTGCGGTTTTAAAGAAAGCTCAAAAAGATGTTGAACGACAAATACGAGAAGACTTTACCAGCGTTGATGACACAGTACTGAGCCAAGCGAATTGGGTAAACATCATTAAGTCGAAGCTTGTTGACTTAGCGGAAGAAAACCAAACGGTCATGGATAAGCTGCAACAAAACCTGAAGTATCAAAAAGTGTTGTCGGCAACCGAGGGTTCAATCGCAAGCGAAGACGAACGTGACGAGTTGATTGAAGAGTTGATTCAAGCTTATGAGAAAGAGGTGTTCAAACCGTTACTGGCGATGTTGCATACAACGAAGCTGTATTGGAAGTTAATGCTGGTGGATGAGACATGTAAGATGAATGAGGAGAATCGTGAGAAGTTCAGTGATTACCCTCAACACATGCAAGCTGCAGAACACTTATATACTCTTGATCAGAAGTTAAGGTCGATGCCGTTAACTTATTAGTCCATGAATGCACTGATAATGACTCAATGGTGATTTAGAGTTTGATATAAGTTGGTTTCAATAGAAGTACGATAACCTAGCTAGCGTTAGCCGCGTGTGAAATGCAAAAAGGGCTAGGTTTCAGATCTGTTTTACTTCTACTCTATTTTGTTCTGCTAGAGCGAATTGAGGGTGACATCTTTTACATCTTTGGGACTAGATGGTGTTTCTTTTGTAGCCTTTGGGAAATGCTATAGGAGTGTGAAATGTCCTAGGGTGTTTCCGTTGCCTGAAACGATAGTTCCGATGCTTTCTCGTTCATTAAATTCAAAGTCGATGAGATAGCTGTGATGTTGTAGCTTGGGCAATATGTGGCGGTGGAGTATATCGCTATTGAGCTGTCGAATCTCGGTGACCCATGAAATCTCTTCTTTGTGTAAATCTATTTTAATCTTGAGCATTTATTACCTTTTAGTTTATTGACTGTTTTTTCGCGTGATAGTTGGTACCAATGGGTTTGTCGTGTTGTTCTGCGTGACATAACTGTGCCTTGTGTTTATTACATTTGTATTTAAGTGCTCGATCTATTCTGACTTCGCTGACAAAAGAGCAAATGACGATAGATCGGTAGTAGGATCGAATTTAAAAGCTATTGAATGACTATCTGGGTGAAAGCTGACGCAGAGATGGTGTAACGAGGGAATCGAGAACTGTCTATGTGGAACTTGGACTTACTTTAGCATTAACAGCTCTATAGATTAGAGCCAGGTGGCGAACTATACGCCTAGTTTTCAAAATTACAACCCTATTTTGAATTAAATTCAAAAATATTTTTGGGTGATTTACCATCGGTTACTGAAGGTTAAATGAGCGAAGGTCAGGGATTTGACCATGATATCTGACTGAGTCTTGGCTTTTCAGCTGTTCGTATTCGTTGTCATTAGTGGGTTTAATTGATCAGCTAATTTGGTGATGATTAAGTCTCTGTTGTATATGATCTTTACATTGTAAATTACAATCCATGATTTTGGGGTTCAGCGTTGTAATTACAGGGTTTTTGGGTGCTTTCCCCATCTGTTTTTTTCTTCAGGTTGATGAGTATTTTCCTCTTCGCGTCTTTTTGATATTTCTGATTCCTAATACCTCTCCTGACTACGCAAAATATGAATACTCACTTTTACGTTTCTGAATAATAAAGTTGTTGTATCGCCAATTTAGTGCAAATATAATTGATAATAGTTCTCACTTGCGTTACAAGTTTGTTGTCAATCCAATGACAGACTTTAAATTATCGTTATTTAGCAGTTGTGTACGCCCCATGCTCGTCTATGAGTAATGTGACTTTCATTGTCATGAGTGGTGGTTTGTATCAATGGCAAAGGAAGAAACATGAAGAAAACAATCAATTCAGTTCGCCAGTTATTGAGCGGGCTTGCCATCGTTCTAGCATCATCATTCATGATGACCGCGCATGCGGAAACCGTCACCATTGAGCATGTGAAAGGCACAACGCAGTTTACTGAAGTACCACAGCGAGTGGTGGTTCTAGGCCACGGTAGCTTAGACGTGCTCGATAAAATTGGTGTACAGCCAGTTGGCGCGCCTCATAGCTTGCTGCCTGATTACCTAGCTTCGTACAAAGATACGACGGTAAATACAGGCTCTTTAAGCGAACCTGATTTTGAAGCTATCTACATGTTGAAGCCTGACATCATCATCGCGGAAAACCGCATGCTTAAGGTTTACGACAAACTGGCACAAATTGCTCCTACTGTCATGTTTTCTATTGAAGGCGACAAGTACTGGGCTGATGCTCAGCAAAACTGGCGTGTGCTAGGCGACATCTTTGGTAAGCAAGCTGAAGTCGAAGCGATCATTAAAGAGACTCAAGCTTCTATCACAGCGGTAAACGACAAAGTAGCGTCTGACGAAACTTCAGCAATGATGCTAATGAACAACGGTAACAACATTGCGATGTTCAACAAAGGCAGCCGTTTCTCAATCATCTTTGATGACTTTGGTTTCGTGGAATCAAAGAGTGCAACCGTGGCTCCGATTAAAGGAACACACGGCAACCTAATCTCTTTTGAATACATAGCTGATGCAAAACCTGAAGTGCTTTACGTGCTTGACCGCGAAAAAGCGATTGGTAAATCAGAAGGACGCGCACAACAACTGTTTGATAACCCACTGGTTGCGGCAACACCTGCAGCGCAGCACGGCAATATCGTTTACCTTGATTCAAGTGCTTGGTATTTGGCTGGTGGCGGTGTGACAGCGATTCATAGAATGCTTAGTGACATTGAACGTACGATTCAATAGTTACTAACCATCAGATTTTCGGGCTTATAAGAGTGTTCTTATAAGCCCTTTTTCACTTTTTTATACGGGCTACCCGAGACTTATCTTTAGTATTATTCCTATGTTGAAACCCATTGCAGCTGCTGTATTTCTTGTTGTGTTATGCGTTGCGTCATTGATGATTGGAGTCGCTGAAATCAGTTTTAGTGACTTTTTCAATGGCAACCAACACGCCAACTCTATTTATATTGTTAGTCGGATCCCTCGACTACTCGCGATCGTGCTTGCCGGAGCGGGATTGAGTGTTTCTGGCTTGATCATGCAGCAAATCGTACAGAACAAGTTTGCCGCGCCTTCGACGATGGGCACCATTGACTGTGCGATGTTGGGTTACATTGTCGGCATTCTAGTGCTAGGCAATGCTGCGCAATGGAGCTACTTAGGCTTTATCTTCGCGTTTGCAGTGTTTGGCACCATGCTATTGGTTCGCTTCCTACAACACCTCAAGTTTAAGAACGCGGTATTGGTGCCTTTGATTGGCATTATGTATGGCAACGTTGTTTCGTCTCTAACAACCTTTATTGCTTATAAGTACGACTTAGTACAAACCATGTCGGCATGGACTATGGCGAACTTTGCGAGCGTGTTGCAGGGCAGCTATGAAATCCTTTATCTCGCGGTGCCTGCTTGTGTATTGGCTTACTATTTCGCGAGACAGTTCAGTGCGGCGAGCATCGGTGAGAGCTTCGCGAAAAACATCGGTTTGAATTATCAGAAGATCGTCTTCATTGGTGTTGCGTTAGTGGCTATCAGTGCCTCCTCTGTGGTGATGATCGTTGGTGTTATCCCATTCCTTGGCCTTATCGTGCCGAATATCGTGTCGCTGATGATGGGCGATAACATGAAGAAGATTCTGCCTTGGACTGCCTACTGGGGGGTGATCTTGGTGTTGGCTTGTGACCTGCTAGCTCGAATCGTCATCTTCCCTTATGAGATTCCAATCTCGATGGTAATCAGCATCTTTGGTGGCATGATTTTTATTTACCTAATCATGAGAGACAAGTCGAATGCGTGATTCAGTAAAAATTGCGATTCTGGCTATCGCGTCTTTGGGTATGACAGCGCTATTCATCGGGCAGGGGCTGACGTGGGATAACTACGAGTTCTTCTTGTCTCTGCGCCTACCAAAATTGCTGTCGATTGTGTTGGCGGCGGTAGCGATCTCGGCGTCGTCATTGGTTTTCCAAACCATTACTAATAACCGAATTCTAACCCCCTCCATCTTGGGCTTTGACAGCTTGTATATGCTGGTACAAACGGTACTTCTGTTTGTGTTTGGCAGTGCTAGCTTCTGGGTGATTGACTCGATCGCAAACTTTTCGATGTCTGTGACTGTGATGATCTTGTTCTCGTTTGCTCTGTTCCATTTCTACTTTAAGAGCAAGCGAAACAACGTATTCACACTGCTGTTGATAGGCATCGTATGTGGCAGCGTATTCTCGAGTTTGTCTAACTTCTTGGCGATGTTGATTGACCCGAACGAGTTCGCGGTGCTGCAGAATGTGATGTTCGCAAGTTTCAATAACGTGAAAGGCGAGTTGGTTTACCTCAGCCTTATTCCTTTGGGTTTGAGCTTGCTTGGCCTTTGGTTGTTGGCGCCTAAGCTTGATGTACTTTGGCTTGGTGTTGATAACGCGACAAGCCTGGGTGTGAACACCAAGCGATTGACTCAGATTACCTTGGTGATTGTGTCAGTGATGGTCGCGGTGTCTACGGCTCTGGTTGGCCCTGTGCTGTTCTTTGGCATGATCACCGTAAGCTTAGCTCGCCAGATATTCCGATCTTATCAGCATCGTGTGCTTATCATCGCAAGCAGCTTACTAGCGATCGTGCTATTGGTTTCTGGCCAATGGTTTATCGAAAAAGTGATGGCGTTTGAAACCACTGTGAGTGTGATTATTAACTTGGTCGGCGGTTTGTATTTTATGTTCTTGTTGTTACGCACC
Source organism: Vibrio sp. 10N.261.55.A10 (assembly GCF_041470825.1). Classification (NCBI taxonomy): domain Bacteria; kingdom Pseudomonadati; phylum Pseudomonadota; class Gammaproteobacteria; order Vibrionales; family Vibrionaceae; genus Vibrio; species Vibrio sp. 10N.261.55.A10. The sequence goes on from NZ_JBFRNC010000069.1 coordinate 6,169, forward strand.
AGAATTCAGTAAAGGTAGTAAGTAGTGATTAAATTAACAGGTTTAAGTAAGAAGTATGGCAAGTCACTCGTGGTTGATGATGCCAGTGCTATGTTCCCGAAAGGCGAAGTGACTTCTATCATTGGCCCAAATGGTGCGGGTAAAAGTACACTGCTTTCAATGGCGAGCCGCTTAACAGACAGCGACGCGGGTGAAGTGGTCATTGGCGATAAGTTACTGGCTGAGTGGGATACCAAAGAGCTAGCGAAGCACCTTGCTGTGTTAAGGCAGTCGAACAACATCAACATGCGATTTACGATTCGCGAATTGGTGTGTTTTGGTCGTTTCCCACACTCTCAAGGTCGCTTGAAAGACGAAGATCATAAGATCGTCGATACAGCACTAGAACACCTTGGCATTACTGACATCCAAAACAAATACCTTGATGAGTTGAGTGGCGGTCAGCGTCAAATGGCGTTTATCGCGATGGTTGTGGCGCAAGATACGGATTATGTGTTCTTAGATGAGCCTCTGAACAATCTTGATATTAAACACTCGGTCGAAATTATGCAGACGTTGCGTCGTTTAGCGCATGAGTTCAATAAAGCGGTCGTTATCGTGATTCATGACATCAACTTCGCTTCTTGTTACTCAGATAACATTGTTGCGATGAAGAAAGGCAAAGTGGTTAAGTCGGGTAAGGTTTCGGAAGTGGTTGAAAAATCAGTGATGGAGTCTATCTACGAGATCCCATTTGAGATTCGTGAGTTCGATGGTGTTCGAATCTGTATGTATTATTCTGGTCGTTAGATTACTGAATAACTCGGTTGTTTTGCTTTCTAGCCGTTGAACGAAAAGAGCTCCCATATGAGGAGCTCTTTTTGTTTTCGGATAGTATCTGTGTTGTTAGTGAAATGTTGCAATGCAAAGGTGATTCCCCTTGTATAATAATAACTTAACTGACGTAATATTGACTGGTCGTACTTCTAATAACGCCAGTTTGAAGTCACTCACAGATCTACTCTTCATTTTTGAAAATCAATTGTTTTTTTTTCTACTTAACCTCTGGAAACCGTTCTACACTAGGGTTATAACTGTTTGATTTGTATACGAGGTATCAATGAGTCGGAAACCTATAGTGTTAGTCGTGGATGACACCCCAAGTAACTTGGATGTGTTAACGGCAATACTCAAAGATACTTATCAAGTGAAAGTAGCGATTAACGGCACAATTGGTATCAAAATTGCGAAGATGGTGCCGCAGCCAGACCTTATCCTCCTTGATATCATGATGCCTGACATCGATGGTTACGAGGTGTGCCGCCAACTTAAAGCTCAGCCGAATACGGCTCACATTCCTATCATTTTCGTGACCGCCACAATTGGTCCAGAAGCCGAAGTAAAAGGGCTCTCCTTGGGGGCTGTCGATTACCTAACCAAGCCGATAACCCCTGCAATTGCACTCCAGCGTGTGAAAACGCATATCGCACTTTATGACCAACAACGCGCGTTGTTTAGTCAGGTAAAAGAGAAAACTCAAGAGATCAATCTCGGTAAGCTAGAAACACTGAACATACTGGGTAGAGCTGCTGAATTTAAAGACAATGAAACAGGCATGCACGTTAAGCGTATGAGTCACTACTGTGAAGTGCTAGCTAAAGCCTTGGGAATGACTGACGAAGATGCCGAGACGTTGCGTGATGCAGCACCAATGCATGATATTGGCAAGATCGGTATTCCTGATAGCGTATTACTCAAGCCGGGTAAATTGGACGCCGACGAGTGGACAATTATGCAAAAGCATGTCGAATATGGTGTTGATATACTTGGTAGGCAGAGTGATTCCAAACTGATGCGTATGGCTATTCAGGTGGCGCAATATCATCACGAAAAATGGGATGGCAGTGGTTATCCAAACCAGATAGCTGGTGAAGGTATCCCATTGGTTGGAAGAATTGCGGCTGTTGCTGATGTGTTTGATGCCCTGACCGCAGAGCGCCCTTATAAAAAAGCTTGGAGTATTGATGAGGCGCTGAACTTGTTTGAAGAACAGAAAGGCAAACATTTTGATCCAACTATCGTTGATGTGTTTTTTCTGAAGTTACCTGAGATTCTAGCAATTAAAGAGAAATTTAGAGATGAGTGATGGCTTGATGTTGTCGCTAAATCGTTTGGTTGTTTTTCTGGCCATTACACTTTTGGTGTGGCCACTGCTAATGCGATCTACGAATGCTGCTGAGGTAACAGATACTGAGTTAAATCAGTGGTTGGGAAACCAACCAACGGTAACTTTTGTTGTCTTGGCCAACCATTATCCTTACTCATTCATCGATGATGATGGGCAAGTTTCTGGGATCATCAAAGATTGGACACTGGATCTTGAACAGCGTTTTGGTGTTCATGTTCGGTTTGTCACAGTTAACTCGCGTGTCGAGGCTAAAGCCGCGTTAGTCGACGGGCGAGGCGATGTATTCCCATTCCAACAGTTCGACCCAAGTGAAGGTGGCCGTTTTCTTGCAAGTGATCCTTATATTCCTTATCAGGTCGCAGTGATTGTTCCCATCGACAACAAAATAGATACCAACATCGACCAAACTCAAAAGCGCCGCATCGCGATGGTTAATGAAAATATCGACTTGGAGCGAGCCGGTGTCAAATTGAGTTCTATTGAGCGAGTGAATTTTGATAACGTTATTGATGCAGTACGTGCGTTAGGGGCCGGGGATGTCGAAGGCATGGTCGGTGAACCTATCACCACTATGGATCTTGCGAAAAAGATTGGCGTTCATGATTTAGCGGTAAATTATGTTCTGGAGCATTGGAAAAGGTTTGAAGCATCAATGGTGATTCGAACCGATGAACCAGAACTGCTGACGCTAATCAACAAACAGATTGAAACCTTCGACGTTGATAACAAGAACCAGATTTTATCGAAGTGGCTAGACAGTTCCCCCTATCGAGTGCCGCTAAAAGGCGTGTTTGGCTTTGGTAACCCTCCGTATATTTACCCAGACAGCACCGCAGTCGGGCTACAGTACGACATTCTTCAGCGTGCACTGAATGACATGGGATATAAACTAGGTGACGTTGTCACACTTCCACCTAGCGCCGCTAAAAAAGCCATCGATAACAATAATTCTATAGCCTTTTTTTCTGGTGTTCAGTTTGATGATCCTAATGCGCACTTTTTAAGTGATAACGTTTTTAATGTTGAGTTTGTTCCTGTTTCACTAACTCGCCGCAAACTCCAACTTCAATCCCCAAAAGACCTATCATTAGGGGCGTTATTGTTCGACGAAACATCCACAATTAAAAACTCTGTTGAAGTTCTGAAGAGTAAGTTAGACATTGATCGTGTTGAAGATTACGAAGATCTTGAATCAGCATTCTCGCAGTTGAGGGCTCAAAATGTTGACCTGCTAATGGTTGAACGAAGAGTGCTAGAGTGGTTTATCACCAATACTCGTTTTATTGAAATGGCAGAGCTAACGCTACATGACGAGTATAAAGTTGAGTATCCGATCTATGTGGACTTTAAGAGTGAAGAAATCAGAGATAGCTTCAATGCCGCAATTAAAAGGCTTAAACAGGAGGATGACGGCTTAAACCAAATTATCGAGATGCAGGTTCAGAGTGATTTAAGCCTAGTCCTTAAAAAAGCGAATATTATCGCGCAAATATCTGCGTATTTTATCGTCAACGACCGCTTTGAAGAGTTGACGGAAGTGTTTGAAATTTTCGACACGGACAGTTCTTTTCAGGTGATCACCGCACAAGCGGATAACAATAGTCGCCCGATCAAATCTTGGTACATAGGCAACCTAGTTGATCAATATGGAGAGAAGAAAAATACCTCTCACTTTTCATCAGTCACCAAGGTGGCGAATTATAGGACCAAGGGAGGGAGTATCAACTCTGGTTCGATGACTTTCTACTTTGATGTTAATTCGTTAGAGCGGAACTATGTTTATTTTCCATCTGTCGAACAATTTAGTTCATTCGGAGATGCGGCGAAACGCTATATTGCGGATGTTTATCAAGCGAGTAACTTGACTGGAGAGATCCTAAATCTAAGCCAAAAAGAGAGGGCGTGGATTAAAGATAATCCGGATGTACGTATAGGTATCGATCCGAATTCGTTACCTTATGAAGCGGTATCCAATACCGGTGAATACATCGGGATGATTGATGATTATCTAACGCTGATTGAACAAAAAACAGGGCTAAGTATTCAGCATGTTGACGTGGCGAATTGGTCTGAGACCCGAAGCTTGGTTGATCATCATGAAGTGGAACTGGTCTCAGCAGCTCAAGAGAATCGTTCGTTAGGAGATAACGTCAAAGCAGCTAAAAGCTTGTTTTCAAGTCGTTTGGCCATTGCATCGAGAAGAGACGTTAGTAGCTTGGTACTTGAAGAAGCTGATGGTTGGAAAATCGGTATATTGAAGAATGCGGCAAATACTAACGCGATTTTAGATAAGTACCCGAACGTTGAGTGGGTAGAGGTAGAATCCACGGCCGATGGGCTCAACCGATTGGATGATAAAACCTTAGACGGCATGGTCGACACTGTTGATGTCCTCAATTACCTCATTGATTCATTTGGTCATCGAGAGATTGGAATTGTCGGACGACTTGATTTTTTCCTTTCACCCACCTTACATGTCATCAAATCTGAGCCTTTGCTTTATTCGATTGTGAATAAGGCGATTGAGAGTATTTCTGCTGAAGAACATCAAAAGATATCGGCGAAGTGGGCGGCGCCAAAAGCGATAGAAAGAGTTAATTATCAATTGGTTTACACCATTTCGGTGTTCTCTCTGGTGATCCTTCTTCTTATTATTTTCTGGAATCGTAAATTAGCGAAGCAGATCAGTATTGCTAAGGAAGCAACCGAAGCTCTGGAAAAGGCGCAGAACCAACTCTACAACATGCTAAATAGCTCTCCAATTGCAGCCAGCGTGGTATTTGAAGAAGAGGTTCGTTACGCGAACGATACGGCAAAACGTTTGTTTGGCGTGGAAGATCAGGCGTTGTCTTCTATCGACGTTGCCGCTATCCATGACTCGCTGAGCGTTCGTGATGGCGTGCATGAAGAGCTCGACCTTAACGGTAAAGTTGAAAATAGGGAGTTAGTACTCAGAAAGTCTGATGGAACCCGATTTGTTGCTTTGGTCAGTTACTATCTTTTTGAGATTGATGGTGAAGTCGCCACACTATTTTGGGCATTCGATATTTCAGAAATGAAGCGCCTTAACGAACAATTGGAAGAAGAGAAACAGAGAGCCGATTTGGCGAGCCAAGCTAAATCGGAATTCTTAGCCAATATGAGCCATGAGATAAGAACCCCAATGAACGCCATTATTGGCTTGTCTTATCTGGCGATTGGCGAAATATCTAATCCTGTCGCTCGAAATTACATTGAGAAAGTGCACCGTTCTGGCCATTCGTTACTCGGTATCATCAATGACATCCTTGATTTCTCAAAGATAGAAGCTGGACAACTTGTTATTGATAACGTCCCGTTTGATCCCGTAACGACCTTTAAAGATGTGATTGAACTAATGGAGTCGAAAGCAGCTGAGAAACAACTCAATTTGTCGATGGTCATCGACCCAGAGTTAGACACGCCACTGCAAGGCGATCCCTTGAGGTTGTTCCAAGTCATACTCAACCTTGTGGGCAACGCGATTAAGTTTACGGAACAAGGCAGCGTAGCATTAACGGTGGAGCATGTTGACTCGAACGACAGCAGCTTAACCATGAGAGTGAGTGTGATGGATACCGGGATAGGCATTTTGGATGAGAACCGTCACAAGCTGTTTGAAGCCTTTAGCCAAGCGGATACCACAACGACACGTCGGTTTGGCGGTACAGGGCTTGGGCTCAACATTAGCCAGAAATTAGTTCATGCGATGGGCAGTCAAATTACGGTAGAGAGTGTTTACGGGCAAGGCAGTGAGTTCTCCTTTGTACTGACATTGCCACGCTCAAGCTCGGATGCCTTAGCCGACTTCAAAGCCCAAGAGCTGCAACTGGATTATCAGATAGAGTTCAAAGGCCAAAGAGTTCTACTGGTTGAAGACAATGAGCTGAACCAAGATCTCGCCTTAGCATTTTTCAGTCGCTCTAAATTAAATGCCGATCTTGCTGAAAACGGAAAGGAAGCGCTGGAGTTAGCTAAAAACAACGACTACGAAATAATCTTCATGGATCTTCAAATGCCGATTATGGACGGCTTTGAAGCTACCCGTTTGATTCGTGAATTCGATATAGATGTACCGATTATTGCAATGTCAGCCAATGTTTTTGCTGATGCGAAACAACGAGCGAGGGCGTCGGGCATCACGGACTTCTTGGATAAGCCTATTGTTATTGATAAAGCGATGTCTTTGATTACTCGATACATTGTTCCTGAGGTCTTAGTTGAAGGTCGAGCGCCATCAGACACCTCTTCAGATGCGATCCAGACAGGTGATTCTGGTGAGAGTGCGGAATTGCACTCCGATCCCCAAATTGAGCCGCCTGTTTTCTCTCAGTCGAGGTTTGAGCAACTGACTTATCATGATGTGAAGCTGCAAGCCAAAATGCTTGATAGGTTCTGCCAAGGATCGCCAGACATTATGTCGGATGCTTTTGATAACTTAGTACAAGGCGACTGGGAGACGTTAGAGCGTAATCTACATACCTTAAAAAGCATGGCAGCTTCGATTGGTGGATTGCGATTGGCAGAGTTACTCAGTGATTTAGAAAGCAAAGCGCATAACAAGGCGTGTGATGAAGCAGATCTTAAGCAAGGCGAACTTGGGTTAATCGAACTGATTAAAGCAGTTGAGATCAGCTTTGATGTGTCTGGTGTTGGGGGATTCAATACGACAAGTACTGAAGAAGCCGATGCGAGTCTTGCTGATACCTCTGATTCACCGAGCATCACGTCAGAACAGCATGCTCAGTTGCTATCACTGCTGGATGCTTATGATAACGATGCAACTCAATATGTGACTGAGTTATTGGCACAGTATCCACATTCTGTTGTTCTCAAAGATGTTCGAAGTGCGTTAGATAATTATGACTTTGAACGAGCAAAAGAGGGGTTTGGCGCTTCTGAGTAGTTGTCTTTTATAAATATCACTTCAACATTAAAGCCTTTAGCTCTTATAGCGAAATAACTAGCTAGCTAAAGGCTTTAAATCTATCTATACCGAACTAACGACTCACGTTCTGTTTGATTAGCTCAACAACCGTATCGTATCGGTGCGGCAGTTTTCGGTTTCGTTTTTGAACCAGATACAGCGTTTCCTCTACTTCTACCTTTGGCGGCACAACGTGTAGCTTGTCTCTATCTGGGAAGTGTTCAACCGCGCCAGCCGGTAACACGGTAAAACCTAATCCTTTTGATACGGGTAGCAAGATCTGGTGAAGCTGATTGATGTAGCCAGATCTTGGTATCTCATTAACGTTGATGTTCGCTAAGTCTTTATCTCCGCAAAGGTCGAAATACAAAGACAGATAATGTGCAGAATCTGGGTGGGCAATCAGGCCAATGTCATTCAATACTTGCGGCGTTATCTCTAAATCAGCAAGGCTGTGGTGAACAATAAGACACAGTGCTTCTTTGCCGATGACTTGGCTTTGGTAGTAGCTGTCGTTCGGGGAATGCCTAACAATGCCGATATCGGTAGTGCCTTCGCTTAGGTCATTCAATATCTTTTTGTTTGGAGCGGCTTCTAAGTTAATGCTGAGCTCTTGGTGTTGCTGTTGAAGTTCAAGAAGCTTGGGATACAGACGCAAAGAGAGTGAGCCAGAGCAAGACAAGTGACATTGCCCAGCATAAGGGTTATCAAAACTCAGAGACTCAAAAAGATCTTCTTGGTCTTTCTCTAGTTTGATCGCATAGCGATACATAATCCGACCCTGTTCGGTCAGTTCGAAGCTCTTGTTTTCTCGAGATAGCAGGTCACAATTACAAGCTTGTTCAAGCTTCTTGATGTGTTGGCTGACTCCAGGTTGTGTCATATACAACTTTTCTGCCGTTTGGGTGAAATGGCCAACTTCAACCAGAGTCTTAAACGTATTGAGCCAAAGTGGATTAATCATACTCACCTTCAAATACTAAAGCCTATAAATAACAAAGCCAATAAATAACAGAAAATTATTATTATCTTAAGTAATGATAATTTCAACTCTAGCGTCTTAAGTAACGCTAATCAAAGTCATGTGGTGGTAGCACTTTATATTGGTCTATTGGTCGCTTTGTAGAGTTGCTATGAGTAACAAAGTGTTGCGACTTTGTTGAATTTTTGGTCTATTGACCAACTGTGCTCATATTTAGGAACGAAGATGAATAGAAATGTTTGGCTGCTTTCACTGTGTCAGGCCTTGTTGATGACGGGTAACATATTACTGATCTCTGTGATTGGTTTGATCGGTAAGCAGATTGCACCCAGTGTCAGCATGATCACCTTGCCGGTTGCACTGCAGTTTTTGGGTCTAATGGCAGCCACTATTCCAGCATCTTTAATTTCAGGCAAGTTAGGGAGAAAGAGAGGATTTAGCATTGGTAATGTGGTTGGCATTACAGGAGCTAGTCTTGCCACCTACGCACTGTCTCAGCAAAATTTCTATCTGTTTTGTTTCGCTACGTTCTTACTTGGGATAGGCATAGGTTTTGGCACGCTTTATCGTTTTGCTGCAATCGAGGTGTGTGATGAAAATGCCCGTCACCGAGCGATCTCTATCTCGATGGCTGGTGGCGTTTTAGCCGCGGTATTAGGACCAAATTTGGCGATTATGTCGCAACAGTGGTCGCAAGATGGCTTGTACATTGGTGCTTTTGCTTCTTTGATTGGATTGAACATTCTTGCGTTACTCATCTTACAAACAATTCAGTTTCCAAAAGTCTCTTTTAATAGTCAGGCACCTAAATCCGATCCTCTCAGTGTGATAGTAAAAGCGCCTAACTTTATTGGCGCAGTGTTTGCTGCCATGGTCGCTTATGCGGTGATGAATATCCTGATGACAGCAACGCCATTGGCAATGATTGGTTGTGGTTTTGACTTTACCAAAGCAGCGGGCGTCATTGAGTGGCACGTATTGGGGATGTTTGTTCCTGCATTCTTTACTGGTTCACTTATCGAGAAGTTTGGCTCAAGAATGATGATCTTGGCAGGCGGGGTTCTGTTCGTCGTCTGTATCGCGATTAACATTCATGGCGAATCTATCTGGCACTTCAGAGCGGCTCTAGTTGTGCTTGGTGTCGGTTGGAACTTTATGTTTATCGCGGCAACAGGTTTGTTTAGTCAGTCCTACCAATCGCAGAATAAAGCTAAGGCACAAGCGTTTAATGAATTTATTGTCTTTGGCTGTGTGACGATTACAGCGATGCTCTCTGGCTGGCTAGAATCGACAGCAGGGTGGCAGAACCTCAATATCTACGTATTACCATTCGTGTTAGCTGTTATCTTGCTGTTCGCATTCAGTGCTCGTAAATCGCGTATTCAAAAGCAGCCTGTGTAATGGATCATCTAATGGTGGTTCAGTAACTTCGTTACTGTGATTCAGTAACTTCGTTACTGTGATTAAAACCCTAGTATCTCGAACTGCGACCAATAAAAAGCCCTACCAAATCGGTAGGGCCTTTGCTTACGGCTTAAATAATAACGTTTTCTTAAAACTGCTGTCGTGGCTTATATCCTGTGACAACAGTACTTAAGCTTGTGTTGTAAATACGCATGACAGAGCCAGCGATGATTTACAGGTCGACCAAAATTGTCTTAGTGGTAATCCCACCTTGGTCATCGATTATCTTCAGTGTCACCTCGTGCTTTCCGTATGAAGGGAAGATTGACGTGAATGTGCGACCTCGTTTCACCTTTCCGTTTGGAAGTGTCCACTCGGTATCAACAATACGACCATCGCTGTCTGAACTTGTAGACCACATGGTTACCCAGCGGCCCAAGTGAATGTACTTCGCGCTCACTTCTGGAAGGGCGTTTGGAGATTCAACACTCACTACGGAGCTAAATGAAGCGGTAGCGCCTTTGTCGTCGACAACAGTCAAGTTCACCGTGTATTCGCCCGCTTGCTCGTAAGACCAAGTTGGTGCCACTTCGTTACTTGTTGTGCCGTTCCCAAAGTCCCATAGGTAACGGGCGATCTCACCGTCTTGGTCTGAGCTGAAGTTGTTTGCAGAAACAGTCAGACCAGTCACATTAAGCTCGAAGTTCGCAGTAGGAACGATGTTGTGTTGGCTTACTTTAGATAAGCGAACCACACCGTATTCGTTGTTATCACTCTGATTCACAATATCGACCGCTAAACCAAACTCCGTCAGGATGCGTCCTGAATCTGGTGCTTGAGGCGATGTGTAATCTTGGTCATCCGAGAAGCTAGCATTGCCAACCAAACTGGTATCTTCGAGTACATCGTTGTCGCTGTTTACAAGACGCATTGGAGTATGATCTTTGAGTGAAAACGCTGCGTCTCGAACTTGGTAGCGTGTTTGAGCCGCTTCACCAGAGTTTGCCCACACCATGGCATTTTGGTCTGCATCGACCACGCCTAACCAACCTTCACCAGGGTGTTTACCTACCCAGTTGTCGGTTAGTGATTCGTCGACGTACCAAATGATCAAGCCAGGGTCGAATGACATCAGTTGTCCCATGCGTTTGATGTTCGCTAGGCCTTCATCAACATCCATGTGGCTGCGCCATTGCAATAGATAGTAGTGCTGCGCTTGATGGAATCCATTACTCAGCTTGTAACCATTAAGGGCGAAGGTGGAGTTGCTTTCACCATCGTCTATTGAGGTCACTTCACCATCGACAACAACAGCAAGGTTATCTAAATAGAAGCCTTCCATTGCTAAGCCGCCATCGGTGATGTATTCAAAAGACAGTTCCACTTCTTGGCCTGCCCATTGTGAAACGTCGAACTCAGCGTCGACCCATCCGCCAGATTCACCGCCAATAGCAGGAACGAGGTCCGTGTTGTATGGATCGTCCATTGAGGTAATGTTTCCTGCAATGGCTTGTCCGTTGATTAGCACGCGCGCAAAGTCGTAGTCTTTTTCAATCTCATACCAAGTTTTGAAAGACAGCAGTGCAGAATCACCCGCTGGGATCATCAACTTGCGAGTCATACTGTTTTTCAGATCATCGCCTTTTTGAGAGTGGAATGAATACTCGCCCTCAAAGGGTTTCAGACTTTCAATCTGCTTTTCAGGAAGATCCACTTTGATCATGTTAGGACGACTGTTATCCGTTGTTTGGAACAGCGTATACACTTGTGGATTGTCTTCTAGGTCATCAATCGAGAGCTGATCATCGTTAACCCAACGTCCGCCAATCGATTTCTGTAGGAAGTGTTTTGCCCAAGAGCTGAATGCCGTTGGTTGTGTACCACCAATTTGACCAGCCCAACTGCCCGAAGACATGATTGACCAGTAAGAAACCGGTTCGCCTCTGCCTGTGTATTGCGTGTCATACTCGTCTGGTAAGCCTAAATCATGGCCATATTCGTGGGCACAAACACCTGCAGCCGCATCAATCGGTTGAATGGTGTAATCGAACGCCGCGTATTGGCCACCAAATCGATCTGGAAGCGAGCTAGAAGTACCTTCCAGTACATGAGTGCGACCAAGGTTGAATCGGTGAGACCAAATCGCATCAGGGCCTAACACGCCACCACCGGCTTCTTCGCCTACCGATGCATGAAACACCATCAGGTGGTCAATCACACCATCGGGTTCGCGGAAATTTCCGTCACCGTCGTAATCGTAACGATCTTCGATGTCGTAATCGGCAAGGTTGATACTCGGATCTTGAGCCAGTTGATTCAGCGCTTCACGAACCAGTTCTTGGGCGTTTAGGTCGTTGTCGGTGGTAGGGGAGTTGCCACCATAGAATGACGCAGGCTTAGAGGCGCGATACCAACCTGCCGCTTGACCTGAAACGCTGTAACTGTCGCCTGATTCGCTTTGGTAATATTGGCGCATCGAGATTAGGTTTTCGCCATTTGGCCCTGTGTAGCCAGAATTTGAAAACAACAACTCTTGATAATGTTCAGGGTTGTAGCTCTCGTAGAGCATCTGCGTGTGCTCTTCGGTCAACTTGTTGTCATCCCAGTTCAAATCAGGGAAATCGACCAATAGAGCGAGTACTTTATCGGTGCGCTTGGTGCCGACTTCTAAAGCAAAGACACTCGCTTTTTTAACGCCAGACCCTTTTTCTATGGCTTTGAGTATTTTTGCGCGTTGCTCAAGTGCTTTTTTTCCGAATTGAGCATCGCCTTTGAAACCGGAATTGATTTTATTTTTCAAGTAACGGTCAAGCGCATCGCGCTTTGCCGCATCGGTTGCATCTTGGTCGACTAAGCCTTGTCTAACTAGCATTTCAATGAGTTTGTCTTCATTAACTACGCCTAAATCAATAGGTGTTTTTGCATAACCACTGACGCTAAATAGAGTAAGCATTGCTGAAGCCAACAATGTTTTTCTCATCATTTTCATTATATTTCCTTTTTATATTTCCATGTCGATATCAGTATCAACTTGCCTTATTCGGATCTGTTGTCCGAGTTTGGCCTAATACACTCTTGTGGTGTCTTATTTAACTGACGTGTGTTTGTTGTATGTTTTTTACCTTCTATCTCTTTTCTATTTTTTGAATCAAACGGAGTGCTCTTCACTTTTTTAGCGTTGAGATAGATACGCAAAGCTTCTTGATTTTCCTCATAGGTTAAGCCTGAACAGATAACACCTCTTTTAATCAATGACTTCAGCAATAGTTCGTCGTTCTCAATAGTGGAAGCCTGTGACAGTGAGGAAAAAATTAGAACCATTAAAGCCATTGTTTTGTGTGACATTATTATATCAAGCCATCAGTTTTGATTATGTAACAAAATATATTTATAAAATTCACCAATCAAATGGATAATTATTACAATTAATTATTCGTTCCGGTTTCAACATTTAGAGTTAATATAAAATAAGGAGTGTTATTTATTCTATTGTCAGTTATTTAATGGGTTTTGTTGAATGAATAGTTGATAGTTTGGATGTTTAATAACATTGATTAGGTCGTGGTTATTATTCTGGAGGGCGCTTTATACAAGGCGTTGGGTTCTAACTAATAAGATGATTTTTTATTATCGGTGTTTTAAAATACGCATGTAATAACTGAGTCATTAGTAAATACCCATGCTCAAATTATTTTTACTCAAAATATCAATAATTAGGGTATTGAGAGTAACTTTCAGTGTTTAAATGACGTGAAATTTAACAATAGCAGAGCTGGTCGGGTTGTCACCGCCTGCTTGCTTAAAGCGAGTGAAACGGCTGAGAGAAGAGGGCGTGATTGTCGGTGGTGTGTCCATCATTAATCCAGAACTGACCGGCAGTAAGATGACTTTGGTTGTGTCCGTGGAAATGGAGCGTGATCGAGGGGATATTTACCAAATCTTTCGCCATTCTATTTCAAAGGCAGAAGAGGTCACGCAGTGCTATCAGATATCAGGCAGCTTTGATTTCATGCTGATTGTGACGGTCAAAGACATTCAAGCCTACGAAGACTTTGTGGAGCGAGTACTACGCAAAGATCTGAATATTCGTAAATTCCATACCTCTGTCTCAATGAGAACCGTGAAATTTACCATTGCCGTAAACTTAGATGAGTCGTGACTGTTGGCATGAGAAGATAGTGAAGTTATTAGCTTTGTGAGGTACTTAGCTAATATTTGTATAAATAGCAGGCATTTACACAAAATGTGACGTTCACATTTTGTCATAACTTTAATAATTGTATATATTCCTCGCCTAAAATAATAATTAACCTAAGTTAATATAATGACTGTCAGCTCATCTACTCAATCTCGTGAAACGCTTCTCAGCGAAAACGAACAACTTGTCTCTACCACTGATTTAAAAGGCGTGATTACGTACAGTAATGATGCTTTTTGTCGCATAGCGGAATACAGCCAACAAGAATTGCTAGGGCAACACCACAATATCGTAAGGCATAACGATATGCCGAAAGCCGCTTTTGCTGATATGTGGGTTAACCTAAAGCAAGGTAAAGCTTGGCGTGGCATCGTAAAAAACAAAACCAAATCTGGTGGGTTTTACTGGGTCGATGCTTATGTAACTCCAATTTACGACAATGGTAAGGTGAGTGGCTACCAATCTGTTCGTGTTAAGCCAAAGAATGAATGGATACAAGTTGCAGATAAGGCTTACCAAGGCCTCTTGAAGGCTGAAAAGTCGGGTCGCCAATGGTCATTAAAGATCAGTGACAGTGTTCGTTACGCCGTGTTGCTAGGCTCTTTGGCTGCGCCGTTAATTTCAAATCTCATTGAAGTAGGGCAAGTATCACAATGGTTGTTGAGCCTACTTCCTGTTTCAGCATTAGCACTGCTTTTCCGACAAGAGCTGATTGATACTCCACTGCAGTTGAAAAAGCTGCAATCTAAATTCGATAGTGTTAGTCGTCTTGTTTATTCAGGTAATAGTCAGTTCTCTATTGCCGATTTTCACTTAAAACTATTGTCTGCAAGAATCCACACCGTATTAGGTCGCATGACAGACTCAGCCAAGCCGTTACAAGATTTGGCTGACAACCTAAATGCGACGTCATTTGAAGTATCAGAAGCCTTAGATCAACAAACAAAAGACATTCTTCAAGTACGAGAGGCGACTGAAGAGGTTGAAGTCACCGCCAATGAGGTCTCTTCTCGCACAAAAGAAGCGCACCAGATTGTTGATGTGACTTTGCAAACCTGTGCTGGCGCTAAAGAAAGCATTAATCAAACTCATCAAAACTTAGAGAGCCTAGCTTCTCAGGCTGAAAAGGCGACTCAAACGACTTACCAACTGAGCGATCAAGCGCAGAGCGTAAGCAAGATAATGGAAGAGATTGGTGGAATCGCCGAACAAACCAACTTGTTGGCCCTGAACGCTGCGATTGAAGCGGCGAGAGCGGGCGAGCAAGGACGAGGCTTTGCCGTTGTTGCCGACGAAGTCCGTGCATTGTCGGGTCGAACCTCAAAGGCTACGGTTCAGATCAAAGAGAGCATCGATACAATGCTAACGACGATTGAAGGGTGGCAGAAAGATATTCTGGCGAACCGAGAGCAAACGGACGCGTGTGGTGATGTTGCTAAGGTAAGTGCAGAGCGCTTGTCGGAAGTCGAAAACCTAATGCAATCCATGAATGAACTCATGCAGTCTGTTGAAAGTTCTGCTCATAAGCAACGTGAGCTGTCGAGTGAGGTCAATCTGCATATGCAGTCTATCGCGTCTACGGCAGAACAAAATTTGGTTGCTACGCATTCAGTGAAAGACCACTCCACAGAGCTAAAAGAACAAGTTAATGAGTTCTACCAACTGGCAAAGCGTTTCGAAGAAAAATAGCCGTTAGATTTAATCCGAATGAGAGAAAAGACAAAAAAAGCCCCGCATTTTCATGCGGGGCTTTCTGTATGCATCAACCCATTGAAGGGCGAGACAATGTATTCAAGATTAAGCTAGAAGCTCTTTCGCTGTGTTTACTACGTTTTCAGTAGTGAAACCGAACATCTTGAATAGCTCACCTGCAGGTGCAGATTCGCCAAACGTTGTCATACCGATGATCTTGCCACCGAAACCAACGTACTTGTACCAGAAGTCAGCGATGCCAGCTTCTACAGCGATACGTGCCGTTACGTCAGATGGAAGTACAGACTCACGGTACTGCGCGTCTTGTTTGTCGAACGCATCAGTAGCAGGCATAGAAACTACGCGTACTTTCTTACCTTCAGCCGTTAGCTCAGCAGCAGCGTTAACCGCTAGCTCAACTTCAGAACCCGTTGCGATAAGGATAAGCTCTGGCTTGCCTTCACAATCTTTCAGGATGTAACCACCCTTAGCGATGTTTGCTACTTGCTCAGCGTCACGATCTTGTTGTGCAAGGTTTTGACGAGAGAAGATTAAAGATGAAGGACCATCTTTACGCTCAATAGCCAGTTTCCAAGCAACAGCAGACTCAACTTGGTCACATGGGCGCCATGTGCTCATGTTTGGCGTTAGACGTAGAGAAGCGATCTGTTCAACCGGTTGGTGAGTAGGACCATCTTCGCCTAAGCCGATAGAGTCGTGCGTGTAAACTTGGATGTTCTGAACTTTCATCAGAGCAGCCATACGCATTGCGTTACGCGCGTATTCCATGAACATTAGGAACGTTGCGCCGTATGGTACGAAACCACCGTGCAGAGCGATACCGTTCATGATAGCCGTCATACCGAATTCACGTACACCGTAGTGGATGTAGTTACCAGAGAAGTCGTTTGCTTCAAGAGACTTAGAACCAGACCACATAGTCAGGTTAGAAGGCGCAAGGTCAGCCGAGCCGCCCATGAATTCAGGTAGCATAGCACCGAACGCTTCTAGAGCATTTTGAGATGCTTTACGTGATGCGATGTTTGCTGGGTTAGCTTGAAGATCAGCGATGATTGCCGATGCTTTCTCTTCCCACTCAGCTGGTAGGTCACCGTTTACGCGGCGTTTGAATTCAGCTGCCAGCTCAGGGTATGCTGCTTCATAAGCTGCAAGTTTCTCGTTCCACGCTGCTTCCTTAGCTGCGCCTGCTTCTTTCGCATCCCACTCTGAGTAAACTTCCGACGGAATTTCAAAAGGACCGTGCTCCCAACCTAATTCTTTACGTGTTGCTGCAATTTCTTCAGCGCCTAGTGGTGCACCGTGACAGTCGTGCGTACCTGATTTGTTTGGAGAACCAAAGCCAATCACTGTTTTAGTACAGATTAGAGTAGGGCGAGGATCTGCTTTAGCCGCTTCAATCGCTGCGTTGATAGCATCAGAGTCGTGGCCATCTACCGCTGGGATTACGTGCCAGCCGTAAGCTTCGAAACGCTTAGGTGTATCGTCAGAGAACCAACCTTCAACTTCACCATCGATAGAGATACCGTTGTCATCCCAGAAAGCAACCAGCTTACCAAGACCTAACGTACCTGCTAGAGAACATGCTTCGTGAGAGATACCTTCCATCAGACAGCCATCACCCATGAATGCATAAGTGTAGTGGTCTACGATGTCGTGGCCTTCTTTGTTGAATTGTGCCGCAAGCGCTTTCTCAGCCATTGCCATACCAACAGCGTTAGTGATGCCTTGACCTAAAGGACCAGTAGTCGTCTCGATACCTGGTGCGTAACCGTACTCTGGGTGACCTGGAGTCTTAGAGTGCAGTTGACGGAAGTTCTTAAGATCTTCAATTGAAAGCTCGTAACCTGCTAGGTGAAGCAGAGAGTAAATCAGCATAGAGCCGTGGCCGTTTGAAAGTACGAAACGGTCGCGGTCAGCCCACTCTGGGTTAGATGGATTGTGGTTTAGGTGAGAGCGCCAAAGAACTTCAGCGATGTCAGCCATACCCATAGGAGCGCCTGGGTGACCAGAGTTTGCTTGTTGTACGCCGTCCATGCTTAGAGCACGAATAGCGTTAGCTAGATGTTTGCGGTTCATAGAAACTTCCGAATAAAAATTAAGATAAACAAATTGATAAAAGTAGGGGAACTGAACGTTCCCCTATTTGAAATTGGTGAGAGTGATTACAGCTTAGCTGCGATCATGTCTTCTAGTTTGCCTTGGTCAACTGCGAAGTTGCGGATGCCTTCAGCTAGCTTCTCTACAGCCATTGCGTCTTGGTTGTGATCCCATAGGAACTCAGCGTGAGTCATCGCCGCTGGACGCTCTTTAGTACCGTTAGAGTCGATAAGCTTCTCTAATACTTCGCCTTCTGCTGCTTCTAGGTCTGCTAGAAGTTGCGGAGCGATAGTTAGACGGTCACAACCAGCAAGTTCAAGGATCTCGCCGATGTTACGGAAGCTTGCGCCCATAACAACAGTTTTGTAGCCGTGGTCTTTGTAGTAGTTGTAGATATCTGAAACAGAGATTACGCCTGGATCTTCTGAAGCTTCGAAATCACGACCTTCTTTCGCTTTGTACCAGTCCATGATGCGACCAACGAAAGGAGAGATTAGGAATACGCCAGCTTCAGCACAAGCGCGAGCTTGAGCGAAAGAGAATAGAAGCGTTAGGTTACAGTTGATGCCTTCTTTCTCTAGGATTTCAGCAGCACGGATGCCTTCCCAAGTAGAAGCCAGTTTGATAAGGATGCGGTCGTTAGTGATACCAGCGTCGTTGTACATTTTGATAAGTTGACGAGCTTTAGCAACGCTGCCTTCCATGTCGTAAGAAAGACGAGCATCTACTTCAGTAGAGATACGGCCAGGTACAACTTTTAGGATTTCTTTACCGATGTTCACGTTAAGCATGTCGCAAGTATCTTGAACTTGCTGTGCTTTATCACCGCTTTGCGCTTTTGCGTATTCGATAGAAGCATCGATTAGAGGAGCGTACTCAGCAATTTGAGCAGCTTTAAGAATTAGAGATGGGTTAGTTGTTGCATCTTCAGGAGTGTACTTGCTGATAGCTTCGATATCGCCAGTGTCAGCTACAACAGTTGTTAGTTTACGAAGTTGCTCTAATTTATTGCTCATTTTGATCATCCTATGTATCGCATAACACCTCATTAATGGGAGAGGTGTGGGCATTTGCAAGCTAACTAATGAAGTTCTCAATGGTTGTACCAGTGAGCCAAACTTACATTAATTTAAATTTTTCTCCGAACGAACATTTGCACAGAACATTTGATCGCTCGATGAGTAAATGATGTAGCCATATTTATCCGATCTAGCCCCAAAGTCAACGGTAAATAGTACTGTATGGTGACTTCAGTCAAATATATTTCGCTCTAGTAATCATGGGCTATGCAAGCAAACGTTTAACGAGCAAAGTGAGGTGAATTAATCAACAACAAAACCATGGTTATGACTATGAGCAAATGTACCTTGCTGTTACATATGTTTGGGGTGTAAACTTGTGTATCACTTGCTTAAGCATCGAACATTTGTTCTTCAAGCAGGTAAAATAATTGTTAAATATTGGTTGAGTGGTATATGAGTAAGAATATCCAAGATGTTTCCGAAGAAAACACTGATCTCCTCACTGAAGTAGCGGTTGCTTATTATCAAGATGGTGCCACGCAAGAAGAGATATCTAAAAAGTACTCTATCTCCCGTGCAAAGGTTGGTCGAATGCTCAAGCAAGCCCGAGATGAGGGCATTGTTGAGATCACCGTGAAATATCACCCCGTCTTTAGTGCGAAGATCGAGCAACGTTTGATCGAACGATTTGGTGTAAAGCGTGCGCTTGTGGCACTAGACCAACCAAATGAAGAGAAGCAGCGATTACAGGTTGCTGGTTTAGTGTCTAACTACCTTACCAGTACACTGAAAAACGGCATGGTAGTGACAGTAGGACAAGGGCGAAACGTATCGTCTGTTGCTCATCACACTGGCGTCATTACGCCACGAGACTGCAAATTCGTGTGTGGTATCGGCGGTATTCACCCAAGAGGCGGTATGTTTAATGCCGACCATATATGCAGGCAGTTAGCCAAAAAGTACGGTGGATCTTCTGAAACCTTATACGCGCCCGCTTATGCCGAGAATAAAGCGCAAAAAACCGCATTCATGGAAAACAGCACCGTTAAGCAGACCCTCGATCTCGCTCGAAAAGCCGATGTCGCTTTGGTCGGTATCGGTGATATGAGCGAAAACAGCTATATGGTCGACTTAGGCTGGTTTACCGCAGGTGAGGTCGTTCAATCTCGTTTATTACAAGGTGTCGTCGGTGACTTTGCGGGTTATGACTTTTTCGATGTTCACGGTAAAACAGCAAACACAGTAATGAGTGACCGTGTGATTGGTTTGGCCTTGGAAGAATTTCGCCCAATAGCGGAAGTCATTGCCATTGCAGCGGAGAACAGTAAGCCATTAGCTCTATTAGGCGCACTAAGAACCGGTGTGGTCGATGTGATAGCGACCAGCGTAAGTAATGCTTTGACGGTACTTAACTTGGACGAACAACTTAGCGTGAATAAACCAAACAGCAGTGAATCGTAAGATACTTAAGCTTCGTTGAATTCACTATTTGAGTAATCATGGAAATTCCCCTGATGAAACCAGTGCAATAAGGGGGATAACTATTAGACATGACTCGAATAGTGAATTTGTTCAGCGGTTGAAAGAATTATCACTCTTTAATGTTAAGCCACACTAAAGGAGATAATTATGAAACTGTCATTTATCACACACGCTATTTCTAGCAACAGTGACCAATCAAGTTCTATCTTTAAATCTATTTCTATCTTTGGGCTTAGCTCAATAGCCACGGTTTGTATGCTCACACCTACAGTACATGCCGATGATAAAGTCGTCGCAGGGTATTTTGCGGATTGGCAATATCTGAATAAAGACAACCCTTATACCGTTGACGACATACCTGCAGACAAGCTCTCACATATTATTTACGCCTTCTTGAGCATGTGTGGTCCTCATAGCGGTGCTGGTGAGCCCGTCCAAAAACAAATTCAGCAGCAATGTGCAGACAAACAACCATATACCGCGATTATTGTGGATAAAGAAGCTGCGTTAGAAGTCGATTTCGGAGACGTGGGTGTTGATGTCGCCTATAAAGGTCACTTTGCCCAGTTAGCTCAACTGAAGGCCGACAATCAAAATATCAAAATTTTGCCCTCATTTGGAGGGTGGACAATGTCTGAACCTTTCCATGCGATGGCGAAAGATCCTCAAGCCATTGCGCACTTTTCAAAAACTGCTGTTGAATTGATCCAAAAATACGACTTCTTTGATGGTATTGATCTTGATTGGGAATACCCAGGAGGCGGCGGCTTAACCACTTCGCCTTGGAACCCAGAGACGAAACTAACGGATGAGCAAAAAGCGCTAGAGCGTGAAGCTTTTACTCTTTTAGTAAAAACAATCAGAAGTGATTTGGACGCTCTATCAAAGACGACTCAAAGAGATTACGAGCTTTCAACGGCTGTCGGTGTTGGTGCTAAGGCAGCTCAAATTGACTGGAACGCAGCTAGCCCATATCTGACGAACATGTTTGCGATGACGTATGACTTCCTCGGAGGCTGGGGAACTCAAACAGGTCACACAACAAACTTACATGCCACCGAGCGTAGTTGGTGGGGAATGGGAGCTGATGTCTTCATTAATCAGATGATAGAGCAAGGTATTCCTAGCGAGAAGCTCGTGATCGGGGCGGCTTTTTATGGTCGAGGTTGGCAAGGGACAAAAGACTTTGCTGGAGAGCTGCCTAAAGGTGACCTAGTTTCTGAACAAGGGGCGCAGTTTGGTACCGGTGAAAACGGTTACTTCATGTTTTGGGATCTTATGAATAACTACAGCAACAAACAAGGTTATGAGTATAAGTATGATGAGCAAGCTCAAGCACCTTATTTGTGGAACCCAGATAAAAAAGTATTCATATCTTTTGAAGATCAGCGTTCTATTAAAGCAAAGGCAGAATGGGCGAAGAAATCAGACCTAGGCGGCATTTTTACTTGGGAATTATCAGGAGATCCTTCCGGACAGTTGATCGATGTTATGCATAGTGAAATGAATAAAAAGTGAAATGAATAAATAACCGAACAGAAAATATCTAGAAAATAAGGTAGGTGTTTATCTGCCTACCTTATTTAGCTCGTCTATTTAACTCGCGTTCTTAAACAGAACATTCCGCGTGCTCGGTCACTTTCTTGTTTAGGTGAGTAGCCAGCTCATAATAAGGAATAGGGCGAGAGAAGTAATAGCCTTGCATTAAGTCACATCCACATGCCTTTAGAATTGCGAAGTGTTCGTTTGATTCTACGCCTTCTGCTAATACCACCATGCCGAAGTTCTTACCGATTGCGATGATGTTTTGCACCATGGTGAGTGACTGCTGATCGACAGCAATGTTCTCAATAAAGCTCTTATCGATTTTAAGTTCATCGATAGGCAGTGCTTTCAACATACTTAGTGATGAATAACCTGTCCCGAAATCATCTAAAGAGATCTTTATATTCTTCTCTTTGAGGGCTTCAAAAGTCGGTTTCACCAAAGTCACATCTTCAATGAACAAGCTCTCGGTAATTTCTAGCGTTAAACAGCTAGGAGAGAGTTGATACTTTTCTAGTGTCGCGAACAAGTGCTCAGAGAAGGATTGATGAGAAAACTGACGCACTGATATGTTGATCGACAGCCCGATCTTTTGTTCTGTTGTTCGGTGCAAGTGGGCGATCTGCATAATGCTGGACTCAATAATAAAAGTCCCCAGTTTTTGCATTAAACCCGTGTTCTCTGCTATCGGTATAAAGACATCTGGCGGAACAAAACCCAATTCCTCATCAATCCAGCGCACGAGTGCTTCTACACCGTGAATACTCTCATTTGCTCGAACCAGTGGTTGGAAAACCATGAACAGCGTTTGTTTCTCGATAGCGATGCGTAGCTTTTGTTCTACTTTCATTTTGTAGAGATGAGCATCTTGCATTTCCGTTGTGAAAATACTGTACGAGTTTTGCTGCTGTTTCGCTTTGTACATTGAAATATCGGCAGAACGTAACAGGCTATCCAGATCTTTTCCGTGTTCTGGGAAACGCGCTACGCCGATGCTGCAACCTAACAAAAACTGAGCGCTTTCAACTTCATAAGGTTGAGAAAGCACTTCAATAATGCGCTTGGCGAGTCGTTTAATTTCAGCTTCATTCGACAAGGGCGTCAAGAACAAAAACTCATCACTGGATTCACGTACCAATAGGCTGAGGCGAGATCGGAACCTCATCAAACGCAAAGCGATCTGTTTGAGAACCTTATCTCCAAAGTCATGCCCGTGGGTGTCATTGACGCATTTAAAGTTATCGATATCGATAAACAACAGCGAAAACGGCTCTGACTCATCGTCAATCCATTTACCAATGTTTCTACGCATGTACAAACGGTTTGGCAGAGAGGTTAAAGGGTCATGGTTCGCCTGATAAATGAGTTGGCTACGAGTCCGTTGTTCATTCTTGGCAATCGACTTAACCAAAAAGTAGAAACCAAACTGAAGAAAAATAAAGGCAACGAAAAGAATGCTGAACTCTTGTATGAATATACTATCGACGTGAGTTAGATCCGTACGTCCTACCACCCATAATTTGTAGTTTGGGATGTATTTCGCGCTCATCAAAGAGTGGTACTCTTCATCGTCGACGACAAAAGAATAGGTTTCTTGCCCATTCATCGCTTCTTGTACGCTAATTCCGAAGTGGTCGGTAAAGATACTTGCAATACGCTGTATGACATCTTTGCCGACTGGAGAGGAATAGGCACTCTCAGATTCAATATCACTTGAATAAAACTGGCGATAGCTGTCTTTTCTGATCAGGCTTAGTGTATTGAAACTTCCGGCGTGAGCATTATTTTCAAATACGATCGTTGCGTCTAATCGTAGCCCTGCGGTCATTACTGCATCGGTTTTCTTGCCATCGATTGAAATGGATTTTCTCAGCGGGATGACTAAGCTATTCAACGAATCTTGAAAATAGGTACGGCCAAGCACCATGCTACTGCTTGATAGGGCGTCTAGGAAGGAGCCTCTGGTTGGCGCGTATTGCAGCAAGTTCCTTTGATTCGCAAGTTCGAGATTTGAGCTAATCGAGAGGTAATCACCGTCGGTGTTCAACAAGCCAAACGCTGCTATCGCAGGGTGGGTCTCAAGTAGCTTGTCTAATATTGGCCTAATCTGGATAGATGCAGTACGTGTGAAATCAGACTGTTGAGCCAGTTGATGGCCAACCACTTCTAACAAGGCTTCTTGACTGGTCAGCAGCGAGTTGACGGAGCTAGAAAAAAGCTCAACCTGAATGTGTTGCTGCTCTATGAAGTCGTCTCTGTTTGCTTTCCAGTTTGTTATTCCCAACGCGGCGAAAAGTATCAGGGTCAGTAGTACGACAAACGCGTACAGCGACCAGATATTTTGCTTAAATAGAGCCATGAGGTGCCTTTGTTGGTTACTACTTTTAACAGACTGCAAGTGACAAACTATTGGGTTGTCAGCGCGATTCATGCAACGAAAAATACAAACATCAATGATGAAAGTATTAATGATTAAATAGTGTAACGACTACGAGCAGAGATTCTTGAGTGAAAAATTAGTATTCATAACGTCGATAACGATTAGTTTATGATTAATCACGAATTATGGTTAGCAAGTTGATGTGGGTTACAAATCAAACGGCGTGAATCGAGTCTTGGTCTCAAATGAACATAGCGTTAACTGCGACATAGAGGCTTACTTCATGAGACGTGGAGCCATCATTATCAGTAAGCTCTTTATGCATGCGCAGTATATTCTAATAGTTGCATTAAGCGAAGTTGAATTACTTTTTAGTCACGGCGATAGGGAGTTTGTCGTTAGCACCCCATTCCGTCCATGAACCATCGTAAACACCCATTTCACCGTTATAGCCAGCGAGTTTAGCGGCTAATAATATGATGCAAGCTGTTACGCCAGAGCCACAGCTAAAGAACATAGGTTGAGAAGGCGTTAATTCTAGCGTTGAAAAGATATCAATAAGCTCTTCTTGGGACTTTAACTTGCCGTTTTTGAGTACTTGGGCAAATGGTAGGCAAATAGAATTCGGTATATGGCCACTACGCAAGCCTTCACGTGGTTCAGGAACTTCTGAATCGAAACGAGCTTGAGAACGAGCATCTACAATGTTTGCACTCTTGTCAGTTGAGTAACCTTCAATCTGCTGAGCACTGACAAAGTAGTTGTCTTGAATATGGCCTTCAAAATTGCCCGCTTTTACTTCGGTGCGATAGTCAGTCTCGGTCGCGTAACCGGCTTCGATCCAAGCTGGCAAACCGCCATCTAAGATGAATACGTCGTTGTGTCCCATTGCCATAAACATCCACCACGCACGAGGAGAAGCGAAGGTTCCGGAGTTATCGTAAACCACAATCGTACTGTCTTGATTGATGCCAATTTCTTTTGCGCGAGTGTTGAAGTGTTTTTCGCTCGGAAACATGTGAGGAAGCAGAGTGTGCTTGTTACAAAAGTCTTTGTCGTAGTCAAAACGAATAGCACCAGGAATCATTTGTCCTTTGATCTTTTCTGACTCGCTTGGAATTTGAAACTCGATGCTGGCGTCGAGGATGATGATATTGTCTTCTGCTAGCAAACGTTGTTGAAGTTGTTGTGGTGAGATGAGTGGCTGATTCATTATTGTTATATCCATTCTTGTTGTTTTAGCGATTCTTACTGTTTTAGCGAATACAGTGGTAGAGCGATTACTGTTGCTTTTGCGAATACAGTTGCTTTACGAATACCGTTGTTGCATCGATGGCTACTGTGCAGCTCGACAGTGGATGAACTGATAACTGCTTTGTCCGGTTATTTGATTGTTTAATGTATCAAGCGCGACCACAGAATCAATAGGGCAGTCTGTGGTAGGAGCAATAGAGAGCCGAAATACGTCATTATCTTTTGTCTGAACCGTCAGATAACGCCTGTGCCCATCTAAGGATTGAGTAAGCGTGTTCGAAATTACTTTGGCTTGAATACGTTGCCCCGTCTCTGATGTTAGCGGGAAATAGGCAAGGGCAACTAACACGCCTACGCCACACATTAAGATAAATAGACCTATTTTTAACTGTTTCATGAGAGTAAGTCTTTGAAGGTTATGTTGAAAATATAAGTGAGGTTGGTGGTAAAGTGAATGCTACTCGCTAAGAAAGCTGAATTAACTGCTCTTCGACGAAAATAAAAAAGTGAGCATTTCTGCTCACTTCCTACTTACAAACAATCCATTTTGACTCTGTTTCGTCAGAGATCTCGCTAACGACAAGTTACCTGCTGTTCAACAATTTACTGCCAGACAATCTGAGAGTCGCCGCTAGAAACCACTTGTTGTAATGGAGGTTGACCATCGTAAAACCAAATCTCTATCAAGAGTGCGTCATGGTTTACTGGTGCTGCAAAGTTGGAGGCGAACACACCGTTATCTAGTGGGCCCGCAATGACCTTGCTGGAGTAATCCGGCTTCAAGGTTGAGTCATCTCTTGTACTAAAGCGGCTATAAACGGTCACAAAAGAACGGTCTGTCGAAATGCTGCTGATGTCAATGTTGAGATCAAACTGTTCAACAGAGTTGTAGTCAAATCCATCAGGTACCACCAAATCACTCATCGTATAGCTCTGCGCTGCTACCGCACTTGTCGCGGGAGACGGCGAAGGCGTTGCTGTTACCGGATTCGACGGAGTTGCAGGTGTCGAGGGTGTAGATGGTGATGCCGTAGATGTACTTCCGCCCCCACCTCCACCGCCGCCGCCTCCACAGCCGGCTAATACTAATGGCGCTGCAGCTAAAATAACGGCTAGTGACTTCTTGATGTTCCAAGTGCTTTGTACAGACATACGTTTTTCCTCAAAGAGATTGCGACTTGAATCAACGCAATGATTGTCTCGATATTGTTTAGTGTGAATAGTCATAACGTCTCTCCTTATGGTTCGTAACGTTGGTTGTCTGCAGGTGATTGGTACCATGTTTGGTTCGTTTCACCGCCGGATTCTGCGTATTCTTTAAACTCTGGGTAAGCGGTAACAATATCGACGTACTCTAAAGGCCACTCCCATTCGTCATCCGAAGTCACTATTAGTGCCCAAGGGTGGTTTTCTACTGTTTTGAAGTATTTACCTGTTGATGGATTACTGTCATCGACGCCTAAACCAGCTTCAAAGAGGTTAGTGGTATCAAATGCTTCGGTTGGAGCTTGGTCTGGCAAGTGAACCTCCCAGCTGCGTCCTGGATGTAGAGGTAGGTTTTCACCGTGATAATAACCAGGCGTTGCGAAAATGAACGGGTCGTAAGGCATATCGGTCCAGCTGCCTGTGCTCACACCGTCACCGGCTAAAGTAATACCAATTTGGAATGAGAACTGCTCATCCTCTTTACATCCATTACTGGTGCGGTAGAAGGTACAGCCAGTGCTGATTTTTTCTGTCAGGTCATTGGCGATAACAAAGATTGCTTCACTACGTCCATCTTCTAGGTCAAGGTCAGTGAATACACCGTTGTGTTTCATGTAAGAGCTGCCATTACTCACTAAGCTCGGGTCTAGGTTAGGAAGTCGAACAGCAAAACCATTTCTGTACGTTGCCCCGACAGCAGCTAGGCGGCCGTCGATAGTGGACTTAACGACTTTTCCATCTTTAAGGATCTCAGTAATGCGATACATAAGAACAGCATCGTTCATGTCGTAATCTGCTTTATATGGCCAGTTATCTTCGTACGCGAGCGTTGCGTAACCAGAAGCACTTGGGAAGTAACGAGCAGTGGCACCATCGTTAAGAACATCGACTTGAATATCGACCACCTCACCAGAGGTTGAACCGCCAAAGTAACTTAGGTTGGTTTGTTGACTGAATCTAAATCGAGCCCAGGTAGTACCGGTCAGTGCGTTGATATCGACATTTAGGAACAGGTCATTCTCACCCGCATCCAGTTGGTAGTCGGTAAATACTTGTTCGTCAGCACCATCGAAGCTGCCATCTTGGTTCCAGTCTATCCAAGCTGAAAGGTAACCAGTTGTTGAAGCTTCAATTACTACTTTTGAATCAAGTCCGGCTTCAAGCGCGGTAACAAAACCGATACCACCGTTGGCCCATTCATCATCCACCCCGACAGTTTCATCTGATTGAGGTGTGACATAACCATCTAGATCCGCATCTGGAGGTGTTGTACCTAACCATGTGACGCCATCCAGTTCATGTCGAGGGCCATTACTTGCGAGAAGAGTCAGGTAGCTATCTGGCGCGTCACCGAAGTCGATGTTTGAATCTTCATCTACAACAGGCGCATTCGCACAACGAGCGCCATCATTTTGACCAGAAGCTGGGCCATTCGATACAAATTCAACCGCCGGAACAATCCCAGCAGCGATATTGGTCGCGTTGTCAGTAGATAAGTTGATTCGGTAAATCTTACCGTCTTGATTTCGAGATACGTAGTAGTAGCCGTTTACATCGAAATAACCTGCGCCAAATGTACCTGTTTCTCCAGTGTCACCAATGTAGGTTTCTGCGCCTGTAGTGGGGTTGAAGCTGTACAGGCCACCCGAGTTGTTATCGATACCATATAAAGAGCCATCACTTGGGTGGAAGGCAAAGTCGGTCAACCTCACAGTTGCTGGACTACCAGCGATTTTGTTGACCGTGACGGTCGCATTCGGATCAGAGTCTAAAGGAGAGAGGTCAACAGTAAATAGTCCTTTACCTGTACGATACAAGTAGTAAACATGGTCATAGACGTCGCCGACATAGAAAGTGTGATCGGTTGGTAAGCCACTGGTATTGATAACTTCTGCTTGGAAGTCTTGACCAAGACGCACTAAACGTTTGTTGGTGGTGTCATAGCCATAAATATATCTGTCTTGAAAGTCGAAACCGACACCATTGATATTGGCATTCATACCCGTATCGTCTTCCAACAGAGTGGTTGAACCTGTTACAAGGTTTACCCCCCAAACTTCAACGGGTTTCGACTGAAAGAGGTATGCTTGACTAGGGCAGGTATCGAATGGCGCTGCGTTGGCGACTAGAGGGGCACTTAATAGCAAACTTAACGTTGTAATTCTCATATCTACATCCTTGTGATGGAAGGTACAGATACAGTTACAAGTTATGTGCCAATTTTAAGCATTTGATTTAATGGGTTTTTATTATTTATCGAGTTCAGTTTCCAATTTGAGTGTCAATATGAAAGTGTGCCATCCAAATAGCCAAAGGCCTTTATATTTCTATTTGATTAGAGCTAAGGATACAAGAGCTTAGGCGGTAATTACGAGTGATTGTCTAATAGGCTCTGTATGTATTCACTCGTGAATGGAACAATATCTGAGACCACTTTGGATGCTAAAATGCTTTCAGCGTTAGCTTTTATTCTGACATATCGAAAATGCTTGCCATAAACCTTTACTCCTCCAAACGGTAAACTCTTTCCTTTGTTAATCAATTCACAATCTGAGTTTGATTCATAAAGGGAATACCCCAGGGCAAGATCATGAAA
>NZ_JBFRNC010000070.1:0-39714 GCF_041470825.1 Vibrio sp. 10N.261.55.A10
TTCCGTCTTGCTCACGAAACCGGCGTAATCTTACTACCTGGTAAAGGTTTCGACACAGTACACGCATCAGTACGTGTATCACTAGCGAACCTTACTCACCACGAGTACGAGCTAATTGGCCGTGAAACACGCACTGTATTGGATGAGTACTTCGCTGAGTTTCAAGACGCATAAGTTCAAGTCTGGCTTAGAATCAAATACATGATTTAAAGCCGATGACGTCCAACTCATTAAGAATAAGCCTCGGCGATGTCGAGGCTATTCCGACCAAATAAGCACAGTGGTTAGATCGATAAAACTTCCTATCTTGATGTTCCGTTGTGTTTATTTAGTCGTCTTATCCAAGTATTCAAATCCATTTCAAACTGAAAGAGCGACGCATGAAAAGCATTATTTCTATTCAATCTCACGTGGTTTACGGGCATGCAGGAAACAGTTCTGCGGTTTTTCCAATCCAAAGAATGGGACTCGATGTGTGGCCAATCCACACTGTTCAGTTCTCTAATCACACTCAATATCAACAAGGTTGGACCGGGCAAACATTCGGCTCAGATGATATTCGAAACTTGATTCGAGGCTTAGACAACATCAACGTACTGAAAGACTGTGGTGCGATCCTATCGGGTTATCAGGGAAGCGCAGACCAATGTAAAGCGGTTGCCGAGTCGGTTAATTTAGTTAAAGAAAAGAACCACAGTGCACTCTATGTTTGTGACCCTGTAATGGGTGACCCAGATAAAGGTTGTATCGTTGAGGATGGCGTTAGAACCGCCATTACTAAACACTTGCTTCCTATTGCCGATGTTATAGTGCCAAACCAATTTGAACTAAGTGAATTGACCGGCATTAAAATCCTCTCCCTTTATGACGCGGTTACAGCATGTAAGAAAGCATTGGAGCTTGGTCCAAAGATGGTGCTCGTGAAGCATCTTCACTCATTACCCGATGACGCGTTCAGTATGATTTTAGCAACGAAAAAGGCATGTTATTTAGCCCAACGACCGAACATTGAATTTGCTCAACAACCGGTTGGTGTCGGTGACCTTATCTCTGGCCTGTTTACCGCAGGGTTAATAAAGAGAATGTCTCCCGTAGCTGCATTCCGACATGCAAATAACGCGGTCTATGGTGTGTTGGAGCTAACTAAAAGCTATGGCACTTGGGAGCTACAAACAATCAATGCACAATATGAATTTGTAGAGCCTACCCACGATTTCAACGTGGTCAAAATCGGGTAGAGCGTTTAACTCCGATAGTGGTGGAGGGTGTACCTATTCGATGGGTCGCATCCTACAAACGAGATTACGAGCTAAGACTAAACCTAGCTATATTACTCCCAGAAAGAGACGGACTTCACTTTATCCCTATTTATTAACTTCTCTGTTTATAGCTGTTCTTTTGATTAAACAGAGTTTCTGAATCATTTTAGAGAACATTAAATGAGCCTAATTATGAACCGTCTAATTTCCTCGGGTTTTACCGTTGCTTTGTCATTACTTGTAGTGGCATGTAGCTCACCCCACACGTTGGATGTACGCGTACAAAAAGACAATTACAAAGAAGTGGTTGTAGAAGAAGCGATATCAGTAAAAGAGCCATTGCGTATGTGGGCGAGTGAGAACCCAGACTTCTTATACTCTCCAATCGATCAAACAACGCCAATTAAAGTGTCAGGTGAGCAACTAAATATCTTAGCTTTGTCAGGAGGCGGCGCGAACGGAGCCTTTGGAGCCGGTATTTTGATAGGGCTGGAAGAATCTGGCCAATTGAAAGACTACTCAATAGTTACTGGCATCAGTGCAGGAGCGCTAATGGCACCATTTGTATTCATCGGCGGAGATGCATTTCCGAAGATGAAGGAGGTGATGTTAAACATCAATGACAAATCAGTGCTCGGCAAAAAGAACTTTTTAAACACCGTGTTTAAAGATGCTTTTACTGACGGTAAAAACTTGAATCAATTTATCGCTCAGGCGTTCCCTGAACCGATGATCGAGCAAATTGCTGCGCGACACCGCAACGGTAAGCGTTTGTTTATTGGTAGCACACACTTTGATTCTGGAGAGCTTGTCATTTGGAATGTGGGCGCAATTGCAAATAGTGACATGCCAGATAAGTCTGAACTTATATATAAGGTTTTAGCAGCAAGTGCTTCTATTCCTGGAGTCTTCCCACCGCAGTTTATCAATGTGAAGTACGAAGGTAAAAGTTATGAAGAACTTCACGTCGATGGTGGTTTAGCCGCTCAAGTATTTTTCAATCCATCTAACTTCGACTATCAGCAGATCTCAGATGCTCTTGGGTTAGAAAAACCACCACAGCTCGATGTTATTCGAAATGGAGCACTGAAAGCGCCGTACCACTCGCTGAGAGATAAGGGTCTAGATTTAGTAGCAAAGAGCGTATCAAGCCTGACTCTTGCTCAAACACGTGGTGATTTATATCGAATGAAATACATCTGTGAAATCAACAACATTGATATGCAATTTACTTACATCGAGCACGACTTTGGTTACGCCAAACGAACCAAAGACATGTTTGATGAACACTATTTATTAACCATATACGAATATGGTTATCACAAAGCAACTCAGGGCAAACCTTGGGTAACAGAATTACCTTAATTTAGGGATATCGTAAAATGAATAAAACAGTTTTAGCGCTACTTATCATGGCAACGTCTAGCGCTGCCATGGCACAAAATGTGACCTCAATGGAACAGCAAAAAGTCGATAACGACATGCTACAACTGGCCGACGTTCAACAAGAAGCGGCGTTGTTCATGGTTGAAGAAAATTCAGACTACGTGGAGATTGACTACATTGGTCAGTGGGTTGACGTGAACAATTACGTCACACACAAAGAAGCTAAAGAACGCCAGCTTCAAAAGACCACCAAGAAATACATTTACTCGCAAACAGGTGAAACTCTAGAATCCATCGAGCAGCGAATTGCTGAGCATATTCAAGTGGACCAACCTAGATATTTCAGTGTCGATGTTTACCGTAATTACCACGGTGATTCTGGGGACTTTAACTATCTAGCTCGAGTTATCGAATACATTTAAGTTATTCGTTTGACATCAACGATAAAACCTACTAGCTTACGTAGGTTTTTTGTTTCAAATTGACGAATTATTTTCACTAATATTATTCTGACAAAGTAGATATTTCGCCAACCTGTGATAATTTAAATACATAACGATTAAAAGTAAGCACAACAAAATGAATTTCAGCATTGAACAACTTCTCGCGTTCGTTACCGTTTATGACCAACTCTCTTTCAGCAAAGCCGCCGTTAAACTCAATAAACACAGAACGACAATCGGGCAGGTTATTACTAACCTTGAAGACCAACTCGCGGTAAGCCTATTTGAAAGGGTTGGGCGCTCTGTAAAGCCGACAGAAGACGGGCATCTTCTTTACCATTACGCTAAACAAACCATTGAACAAGCTCGTACCTTCGATAAGGTAGCATTGAGCCTCTCTTATGGCGGGTTGGAAAACATCACCTTTGCTTATTCTGGTGTGATACCTCATCAAATGCTTTTGGATATTCGAAAGAAACTGCGTCGTGATTTCCCGATGATGCGAGTGAACTTTTTAATCCGAAACAAAAAGGATATTAAGAAGGGCCTTCAAAGTGGCGAGTACCACTTTGGATTAGTCAATGTGCATGACAGCCGGGGTATACACAGCTTTGATGCGACTTTTCTAGGTCACATTGAGTTTTCCCCATTCGTTCAAAAAAATGGTGAGTTCTCATCTTTGGCGCAAGAGGATGTACTTTTAGCGTTAAGAAATTCAAAGCAGTTTATCTTGAGATCGTTTATTGAAGAGGGAATGTCAGAAAAAGTAACCATCAGCTCCGATAACGAAGAAGTCGATCAATTGGCGTTAGTTATTAAAATGGTTGAAGCCGGTTTAGGGTGGGCACTGTTACCAAAAACGTTTGCTCATTCTGAATTTTCCCATTACGACATTGAACCTATACAGTCGTCTGAAATGCACCAAGGATTCAAATTCGGTTTTGCGCTTTGGTGCAATCATTCTAAGCAAGTGAAGGATGTAAAATTATCGGTTTTATCT
Organism: Vibrio sp. 10N.261.55.A10; assembly: GCF_041470825.1. Lineage (NCBI taxonomy): Bacteria > Pseudomonadati > Pseudomonadota > Gammaproteobacteria > Vibrionales > Vibrionaceae > Vibrio > Vibrio sp. 10N.261.55.A10. The sequence goes on from NZ_JBFRNC010000070.1 coordinate 4,089, forward strand.
GTTATACAAGAACATGTTGATCGAGTATTGAGTCAATATTAGCAAAGGAAGAATGTAGGTAACTTATTAATAGAGGCTCATTTATATGAGCCTTTTGCGTTTCTGTCATCTCGAAAGCTCTTTAATTTTGTAGGGCGACATCCTCTATATAGGAGTAGGGCAACACCATTATTTGGCCTATTCTATGCCCGTCGATTAAGGACCCCCTTTATTGGCAATAAGTGTTTAATTTCTATGTTTATTGCAAGGAAGCAAACTTTCGGCCGGGTTTCGTCACCCGGTCTTTTTTATGAGGCAAATTTTATGACTCGCTGCGGCGGCATTGTTCTTCTTTCCTGCTTTTTATTTACAACATCTTCTTTCGCATCGTTTTATGATCCTGTTGATGGTCAATTTGATATGGGGCATCACCTTGCGGAAAACGCATATGGCTTTTTGCCTATCCCAATTTTGATTACCGAGCCTGCGGTGGGGTACGGCGGCGGTGTGGCTGGTTTGTTTTTACATGAGACGGATGAGGAAAAGCGACAAAGAAAGCAAGCTGCTCTTTCTGCCATAGATGGTGGTGCGCAGTTAGTACCCTCAGCAATGTCAGTAGTGGGCGCAGTAGGGACAGAGAACGAAACTTGGTTTGTATTTGGTGGCCATAGACGATCTTGGATGAATGATTCCATTCGTTACACAGGAGGCGGCGGCTTTGGTGTTGCGAATTTGGATTTGTACACATCAATCAACTGGGGCCCCATAGATCATGACCTTAGAATAGGCACGTCAACTTCGGTAGCCGTACTTTCACAAAAGGTGCAGTTCCGGATTGGGCATACGCCTTGGATGTTGGGAATAAAGCAGTTATTAGCTAAGTCTGAGATTGAATTTGATAACATGGTTTTAGACCGAATTTTGGGTAACGAATCGGTTACTTCTGGTTTAGGGTTGGAGGCTGAATATGACACAAGAGATAATTTATTTTATCCAACCAAAGGTTACAAATTGTCTGCAGATTACATGGTGTACGACGATGCGATTGGCAGTGATTACAATTACCGAAATTTGAACATAGATGGCGAAGCCTATATCCCAATTGCCAATAAATGGACGTTAGGCTTGGCTGCAAATTATCAAAGCTTCGAACAGCAAGACCTGTTTGTATCACCCACAGCGAAACCGTACGTGTCGTTACGCGGGGTGTCATCTTATCGGTACCAAGGAGATGAGATTGAAACAATTCAAGGCCAATTGACGTATAGCATCACTCATCGTTGGAAGGTGTCTGGGTTTTACGGTTCAGGGGTTGCAAAGCAAGATAACGGCATAAGCCACGACAGTACCGTCAATGCCGGAGGTGTCGGCTTTCGATACCAAATCGCGAGACGTTACGGTTTGCACCTTGGGATGGATTATGCGCAAAGCCATGAAGAACGCGCTATCTACTTTAACGTAGGCAGTGGTTTCTAGAACAACGGAATAGGTTAAATTTCTCCAAGAAAAAAGGCGCTAATTAGCGCCTTTTCGTTTTCTATCACTTTCTTACAGTAAGATTACTTCTTACGGCAGAACTCAGCGATTACGTACATTGATTGACCGCCGTTTGTTTTACCAGAAACAAGCTTAGGATCGTCACCAACGCTGATACCACGAATAACAGTACCTTGCTTAATCACTTGGTTAGTACCTTTGATTGGCAGGTCTTTGATTACTGTTACGTCGTCACCTTTCTTAAGTTCAACGCCATTCACATCAAGAGGCTTGTCATCAGCAGACATGCCGATTTGTGCCCAAACTGATGTTTCTTCTTCAAGGTACATCATGTCTAGCGCGTCCTGAGCCCAGCTTTCTGTGTTCAGACGAGTAAGTTGACGCCATGCCGTTACTTGAACTGGCGCTTCCTGGCTCCACATGCTGTCAGTCAGACAACGCCAGTGGTTGATATCTTTAGGATTGTCAATCTCACCAAGACATTTGTCACATACCATGATGCCGTGATCCACTGTTACGTGGCTGTGTGGCGGCACTGCGTATGCAGTAAGAGAAGAATCAGAACCACATAGTTCACATTTAGATTGGCAGCGTTCTAGCATAGTAGCTTCAGAAGACATAATGGACTCACATTTATTAGGTATTAAATTACGGGGCTATTATCCACTTTATTTACAATAAAGAAAGAGGTCGTACGGTATTCTGTCTTGATTAATTTTAGCTGAGATCAACCATTTGTGTTTTAAAGTTTTATGCAAACGGTCAACTAGGGGACTTGTTCGAACGACAGATACAAAAATGCCAGCGGTTAGGCTGGCATTTGGTTTAGTGAAAAGCTTAAGTCTTAGTTATTCCAATAAAGCATCCGGTGCTGCTGCATCAAGGCTATCCGATTCTAAGAAATCAGCTACTTGAGCTCTCATTGATAGGGTATGAGTGGCATCAGAAAGGTCTGCTTGCGGTCCGATGATCGTTGAGTGTTTAGCTATTTCGTTATATTGAACAAACACACGATTCCCAGTTGAAGGGCTAGCTTTTGTTGAGTCAGTCAATCCTAACGTCGAATCTAACCCTTCAGAGCCAACAAATGAAGCCGTATATGATAACGGTGCACCATTATCATCATTGCCATTGTTTGGTACCGTTTCATCATTTTGCGACTGGATCAACAACGTTGGATAGCTAGAGCTAATTGATGACTGTTCCTCAGTGTTTGCTATTGAATGTGGATCGACCGTGTCAATAAGGGTTTGAGCGGCGACTTTAAATGCAACTAATTCAGTTTCAATTGCTGCGGCACTAGTTGGATTTTCCTTAGCAAAAGCGGTATAGCAATCGCCATCTTCAATGTCAGCCGCAGTACAAGCTGAAGCCACTGAATCCCGATACGTTGCATTTAACTGTTTAGCTAGATTGTGTTTAATTTCGGGGCCAAAGGTTTCCGATGCGAAGAGTAATTCAGCAATGTGCCCACCTGAATTAGCATATACCGCCGAGCTAAATTTATGTGTACCAGCAATTTCAGATGTAGCTACTGACGTAAATCCAGTAATACCGCCCAATGAGTGGCCCATAAATTTAACGGTTGTGTCTTTTACATCAACTCCGGCTAATGGTGTACCAGTAAAGTCATTCCCCACTTTTTCAAGTGCCATACGAAGACCTATTACATCAAGTGCACTTTGACGGATGTTGTCACGCGCAACGGGCAAAGCGCTTAGATTTAAGTAGTACAGAGCATTATCGTTAGTTGAAATAGCACCTCCGGCAAGTGAACGAGACCCATGAATAGGGTGGTCAATTGCAATGACAGCAAGACCTTCAGCCGTTAAGTTTGCCGCAAACGCATACGCATTCTCTTTTACAGAGGTAATACCGTGTTGGTAGATTACAACCCCGGTTATTGGGTCAGTCACAGGAGTAAACAAAAGCACATCAACAGCTTCAAGTGATTTAATTTGTGGTATTGGTGAATACTGAGTGACAATGCGATCACTATCTAGAGCTGTTCCACTTGCGTCCTTTGTGAGTGTTTTTCCCATTAAAGTCGTGACATCAGCTGCGCTAAGGTTTGTTGGGTCTAATCCTAATTTAACCAACTCTCCACCAACGAAAGAACTTGTAGAGTTATCCGTTAGTGCGCTTTTTATAACCGCTAAACTGTCCAATGCTGATGCAAATGGTGTTGTAGAGAACTTAGTTGGATCGGTTTCCAAGAAATATGGGAGTTGAACAGTACCTTTAGTCACGTTTACCGACGTAGTGCTGATACCAGCGTTAGAGTAAAGGAGATTTATCCCTCCAATCAAAGTGGCATTTTCTGTTGCATCGTCATCGGCAAGATATTTTTTAAAGTCAGCATCTGCAGCGATTGCTGTAGCAAATGGTGTTGTTGATGAGGAATCTAAACTAAGATTGTAAGCGTTTGTCAGATCGATATTATTTGGGTTTGCGCTGCCATTCCAATAAGTCGAAAGTGGGGCCCCAGCATCAATCATTCCGCCAATCAACGATGCTGTAGAGGCAAGAACATCACCAACAGAAGTTGTAGTAAACCAAGCTGAATACACAATCTTTTCCGCATCAATACCAACAGCGGCAGCTATAGCTTCTTGACCTTTAATTAAAGTTTGCGCACTAGCTAAGTCACCGGTTGAATAAGTTTTAGTGGCTGTTTTGAGAGCCGCATAGCTTTGCGATGTACCTACTGGGTTACCATTTACATCTGTAACGTCATCAGTAACAACAAGCAAATATTCAGACTTCTCATCAAAAAGAGTATTAGGTGTAATTGCTAGGTTTGAGCCTACTTTGTAAACTTTGTATTCAGAGCTAGCAACAGGTGTTGGTACTTGAGCCGCTGTGGATGTGTCTGTTAGCTTTTTAGAAAGCTTCAACAATGTCACTCCGGAAGTAACAACTCCAGGAGTATCACCAAAACCGTCGCCTTCAAACTCGATGTAAATTGGCATGCTGGTCGAAAAACCATCGGCATAATTTAATGCTGCTTTTGGGTTAGAAATGCTATCGTCGCCACCTGTTGGGATCGCTAACGTGCCATCTGTAGAGTCAAATAATAGGTTATTGCTTAAAGGAACTGATGCATTACTACCTTGCAAGAGCATTTTTTGAGTTGTCGCTCTTGCCAAAGACGTTTCTAGATAGGCTTCAAGTTGTTGGTTACTTGTTACCGAACTTTCGGTGTTGTCGCCACAACCTGCTAGCAGGATCGCTGAACATAGTAGAGAGATCTTAAAGTTACGTTTCATGATACGATCCTGATTTAGTTAAAAGTGTAGTTAAGCTGAACTGAAGAAAGGTAAGCGGTACCTTCTGCTTCGAAAGTCCTTTCTTGCTGAGCGCCATTTGTCTCAGTGAACTCACCGTCATCACTTACAACAAGTGCGAATCCTGCATCGACAGTCATATTTTCGCTCCAAACATAAGTGAAGCCAGCGCTATACCACATACGATCACTATCAGGAATGCTTAAAGTTGCTTCACCAGCTTGTTCGTCATAAGCGTAACCAGCTCTTAATGTCCACTTACTGTTTAGTTGGTACGTTGCGCCTAGTGAATATCGATTGTTGTCTTCATATTTTTCAGGTTTGTAGAAGCACTGACCTACTACACCGTTGTCAGTACAATCTGGACTTGTTGCTTTTAACTCCTTAAAAGTACTCCAATCAGTTTGTTGCCAACCGTAGTGAATTGCCCATTGTTCGTTAAGTTGGTGAAATGCTGAAAGCTCCAGAATAGAAGGAAGCTCGATTTGAAGACGACCATCAACCTTAGGAGATGTTGCTCTACCTGAATCGTAGCTGGTAAATTCACCGTCATCGAAATCAAGATCAACAGAAGAGCGGTAAGCGATACTAAAGCGATTGTTTTCGTTCAGCTCATACATCGCGCCAACATTCCAACCATAGGCAAATGTTTCACCGGTCATGCCTATAAGTTTGTCAGATGGATTTCCACCAACAAAGTTAGCGAGCTCGCCTTTATGGCGAGTAAGTTCAGCTTCCGCATACACAAGGTTTAAACCTGCACCAACGCTAAATGATTCATTCACGCGATACGCAATATTTGGATTTAGATTTACAGATAAGAGCGACGTATCACCGGCCATATCACCTGCCGAGATGTCATCAGGGTAATCCGTAGCAACACCATAATTGGTGAACATACCGATACCCCAAGCCCATTTTTCGTTGATTGGGCTGATGTAATATGCGGCTGGCACGACTTGTAATGGAGCAACATCTTTTGAATGCTCGTTAGCGTCAACGTCGTAAACGTTAACCTCTGGATCAACGATAGAAACCGCGCCTGAAAATTGGGCTGTATCAAATAGGGTCATTGCGGCGGGGTTTCTCGCTAGTACACTCGCGTTATCAGCTACTGCACCTTCACCTGAAAAGGCACGACCAAGACCTGAGGCAGAATGCTCAGCAACTTGGAAACCAGCCGCAAGTGAGTTACATGCAAATAGTACTGAAAGTGAAACGAGAGAGCGTTGTATTGTTTTCATCCTTGACCCTCCTAGGGCATCGAATTTCGTTATTATGGTTTGAAAACACACTGAGCATTTTTGGTGTTGAAGCTCTAATGTAAATGACATGTTAAATTCATGTTTTATATAAAGTCAAAGAAAGAGTTGTTATTTTGTGAGGTTATGTTTTAAAGGGGCGGCACTTTAACATCGATAATATAAGTATAATCAATAATTTATTCGTGGTTGGAGGTGTGACCAGAGTGTTTATGCATCGTTGCGGTATAAATAGTGTTCAATAGCTCAATATGTAACAACTTTGTTTCTGTTTACCACCATTCGCTAAATCGGCATAATATCGACACTCGTTAGAAGTCATTAAATTGGAATTTTAAGTTTGGAATTACTCGCGATAGAGTTTCTTGGAAAACCGCTTCGTTTAGAAGGATCAATGGCAGGGTGGCAACAGTTGTATTGGGATAACACTTTGGTATCTCAATTAGATGCGACCACAGACCAAGAAGACGCCCGAAAACACGAATTTACACTACGCGCTGGCGAAGAAACGTTGCAGTGTCACGTTGAATCGACCGTTCAGTGGCAACCGTTTGAGATGACGTATAAAGCGTCGGTGAATGGGCAAACCATTACCGAAGGCAATCGAAACACCAAAGATATTGAACAACAAACTCCTGTTGTCGCTCCTAAACCAGAGAAGCGTTTTAGCTTAATTGGGTTGGTGTCGCTTGGTATGAAAGCGCTTAAAAGCGCCAAGCTAATCAAGGTCGTACTTGCCTCTGCGAGTTTAGCGGCCTATTCATGGTTGTTTTCAATTCAGTTCGCTTTGGCCTTAATCGCCTGTTTAATGTTCCATGAGTACGGTCATATTAGAGCGATGAAATACTTCGGCATGAAAACCAAAGGGATCTATTTGATACCATTTCTTGGTGGCTTGGCGTTATCCGATGAAAAGATTAATACGCGTTGGCAAGATGTGGTTATCTCAATCATGGGGCCATTGTTCGGCCTGATATTGTCGTTAGTATTTATGGTGCTGTATTGGGCGACTGGCGAAATGTTCTTTGCCGGCCTTGCAGTATTTAATGCTCTATTAAACCTGTTCAATCTATTGCCGATTTTGCCTCTCGATGGCGGACATGTTCTTAAAAGTATCAGTTTCTCGATGAACAGCGTACTTGGCATTGTACTTTGTGTCGCGGCTGCCGTTGCTGGTGTGGTATTGAGTTATCAGTTGAATTTAACCCTGTTTGGTTTCTTATTGATCATGGGCAGTGTTGAAATACTGTTCGAATGGAAAGGACGTCATCACAGTCACTTGTTACCGTTAGACAAATACGGGCAAGTCGTGTCGTTCGTTTGGTATGTAGGTTTAGTGAGCAGTTTGATTGGTGTTATCTGGTATTTTGCATCTACTGGTGATCAGCTATTAAGCCTACCATTACAAATTCTTGGTACTTAACGAGTGAGTTTCTGTTGTTGGAATTATCCAGCTGCTTAGTGCACTTGAACTGTTAGCAAGCAAGAAACTGAAAATGCCCTAACCAATATGGATAGGGCATTTTTGTATTTACACCAGCTAGGCGATTCTTACTTAGATTACGCTTTGCAATTTGGTCTTGGTGAACCTGATTGAGGAAGCGTTTTTATCGTTGCTTGTAGATCTTTAATACGCGTACTGTGGGAAGGGTGCGTAGAAAGCAACTCTGGCGGTTGATTACCCCCTGATGCTTTCGCCATGTTTTGCCACAAGTTGACACTTTGGTTTGGATCGAAACCTGCTTGAGCCATATACTCTAAACCAACAACATCGGCTTCAGACTCTTGAGTTCGCCCATACGGTAGAATAACGCCATATTGAACGCCTAACCCTAACGCGGCCATCGTCATACCTTGATACTGTTTGTATTCTGATGCGCCTAACGCGACGTTAGTAATAGACAAGCCCGTATTAGCGATTTGAGACTGAGACAGGCGCTCATTACTGTGGTCCGCTAAAACGTGTGCCACTTCGTGACCGATAACCGTCGCGAGTTGGTCTTGATTGACTGCGACCTTGAGTAAGCCCGTGTATACACCGATTTTTCCGCCAGGCAGGGCGAATGCATTCACTTGGTCACTATCAAACACAACAACTTCCCATTCACTAAAACCTTGTTTAGGAATATATTGAGTGATGCTGTTCGCTACGCACTGAACATAAGCGTTAGTTTTGGCATCTTTGCTGATGGGTTGTTCTTTTTTCATTTGTTCAAAAGACTGTGCTCCAAGCTGAGACATGTCTTTATCTGAAAAAAGCAGCAATTGGTTTCTGCCTGTCGGAGAAGCGCTACACGCGGTTAGGCCTGCTAGTGTGAGAAGCGAGGCAAACTTCATCCATGACGTCATACAATATCCTCTGTGTATTCAGTTTTTATGCATGTTAACATCAACTTGCGCAATAACTAAGGGCTGAAAGATAACTAACAGCCAGTAATATAGAAAAAGCTATGCACGCGATAACAAGATCAATAATTAAGGAACCCACATGAGTATTTGGAAAAAGCCCGTTGACCTAGATACCTTCAACGCGACCTCAAAAAATACCTTAATTGAACACCTCAACATTGTTTACACCGAAGTAAATGACAATTCTTTGGTAGCAACCATGCCGGTTTGTCACTTTACGCACCAACCACTGGGTATGCTTCATGGCGGCGCATCGGTTGTGCTAGCAGAAACGCTTGGCTCATTGGCTGCAAACTTCTGCGTACCAGAAGGCTATTATTGCGTTGGGCTCGATATCAATGCGAACCACGTAAGGTCAATGCGTGAAGGGCATGTCATTGGTACTGCTGAGCCTATTCACTTGGGCGTCTCTACTCAAGTATGGCAGATCAATATCACTGATGATCGTCAACGCTTAGTTTGTACCAGCCGTTTAACCATTGCCGTTAAGAAACATAAGCGATAACAGACTAGGCAGTCGTACGCTGGTTTTGTCTTTAGAAGAAGTAATCAGTACTTAGAACAAGCAATCAGTATTTAAAGAAGTAACCCGAGAAGCCCATGGTCATAACGTTTAAAAGTGGAAAAGTCATCGCAACCGCACATGAATTGGTTGTTCGTTTAGATGGGGAGCATAGAGTCACGCTGCAAGCCCAAGTTGATGCAATTCAATTGATCGGAAAAGGGGCAAATGTTATTTCAGCTAACGGTTCTGAGTGTAAATGGTCGATAAAATTAGACGATGAACAGCAGCTCCGTGAAATCGCTAATGAAATTGGCTGCGATGTAATGTAATCCTTTACGGTAAAGGCACTTAACCCTTAAGATTGAATAACATCTTAGGATGTCGTACTCATAATTCACAATAAAATTGTGTCAGTAATATTGATTTTACGCCATAAAATAGGGAAACTGAATTCAATGTCCTTTGAATAAGTTTTCCTCTTTATGAGCAGCCCAAGACTTCGCGTTCAATTTGAAACCCTGTTTGAATACTTCGATGGTAAAGATTCTGATGTTCAACTCGACGACATCACGGATGTGCTTTGTTGTACCCGTCGTAATGCCCGAATGGTACTCAACAAGCTTGAAGAAGAAGGGTGGGTAGAATGGTTACCTGCAGCAGGTCGAGGAAAGTTATCTCAACTTATCTTTAAACAGAATCGTTGTGATGTCAGCGAGAACTTAGCAAGACGCTACTTGCAGGAAGGAAAAATTGGACAGGCGCTGTCAGTGCTTGATCACAATGCTGCCAAACTCACGCAAGTTATTCAAAACTACTTGGGCGTACAGTATCAAGAAGGCGAACAAGTTATTCGTTTGCCTTATTACCGGCCGCTTTCAATGCTTAACCCAACCAAATCGATGCGTCGTTCAGAGCAACATATCGCTTGTCAGGTATTCAGTGGGTTGACTCGTCTAGATGAGAATGACCAACTTCAACCCGATCTTGCTCATTCATGGCAAAAAATCAGCGATTACCAATGGCGATTCTTCTTGAGACCCGGTGTTCGTTTCCATAACGGGGAACCTCTGTTAACCAATCATGTTGTGGATACACTGCTTGCACTCGAACCTCTCAACATGTTTTCGCATATCAAAGATGTCTCTTCACCTGCAAATTGTGTAGTAGATGTTTTTCTCACACGTCCAGACAAGTATTTTCCCCTCGCACTAACGGAATCGGTCGCTAAAGTCACATTACCGATCACTTTACGTGGTGAAGACTACGATATTCGACCGATTGGAACGGGACCTTATCGCATTGAAAAGAACGACGAGAAACAACTCGTGTTAACCGCTTTCAATGGGTACTTTGGTTTCAGACCGTTAATTGATCGCGTTGAAGTTTGGGTGGTGGATGAGGCTTATTCTTCAATGGTTTACCCAAGCCTATCTAAGCCTGTTATGGCCGACCGTGGCGATAGCGATGAAGTAGAACTCGATCCTGGTTGCACGTATTTACTGCTCAATAGAAAGAAGGGTATTGCACAAGATCCCGCATGGGCACAGTTTTTATCTAACGCGTTGAATGCGGCGGATCTGTTTGTTCATATTCCAAAAGAGACTGTTATCGATTTGGGCGTGTTACACGCTTATGGGATAAAACCCGGTTGGTATGACATAAAGTTAAAAGTGCCCGTTTGTCCACCAGCAGATTCGAAGCCTACCATAAGATTAGCGTATCAATGCCAACACCCAATGTTCCCAACGCTTGCAAAGGCGATTGTCACGGTGCTGAAGCAATACAACGTCGATGTTGATCTTTACGGTTACGAAACCGATCCTCCGCACGCCGATGATGTTGATGTTTGGATTAACCCTATGGGCATCGCCAATAACAGAGACGACGCCTTGGCTGGCTGGTTAATGGACTACAGTTTTCTTGATGAATCTAGCCCGGCAGAAGACTTCGACCAATGGTGTCACATGATTGACCGTTGGCGTTCTGGTGAATTCGAGCAATTCCCAGCAAGACAGTTAGGTAAACAACTAGTCCAAAGCAATCAATTGATCCCGATGTTCCATTGCTGGTTAGGCGTCAATAAAGATCAATGTGGTACGTTGCAAAACGCGAAATGTAATGCATTAGGTTGGTTCGACTTTAGCCAAGTTTGGGTGAAGCCTGACGTTGATTGAAATCCAAGAAAACTCAATTAGGACCAAATAACTCATTTAGGAAAAACGATGCAAACTCTGATGGTTACATTTATTACGCTGGTGGCATTTGCTGCTAATTCAGTTCTGTGTCGCTGGGCCTTAATGGATCAAACGATCGATCCTTTGAGCTTTTCGATCGTTCGCATCTTATCTGGTGCGCTTACGCTTTTGATTTTATTAGCTTTATCTTCCCAATCTAAAGCTAAAAGTGAGTTAGCAAGTAACACATCGCTATACACAAAGCTCAAATCACAGTTTCAACTCACATCAATATTGTCACTGCTCGTGTATATGTTTGGTTTTTCGTTTGCTTACTTAGAGCTTGGCGCAGGTCTTGGTGCTCTGGTGTTGTTTGTCGCGGTGCAATTTACGATGATTGCCGCGCACTTGTTTTCTGGCAACAGAATGTCATTGATTGAATGGGGCGGATGTTTGTTATCGGTAGCAGGGCTTGTTTATTTATTAATGCCAACGGAATCGACACAGGCACCTGATTTAGTTTCTATTATCTTGATGTCTCTGGCCGGAGTTGGGTGGGGCATTTACACATTGGCAGGAAAGACATCGTCAAACGCACTGCAATCGACCACCGCTAACTTTGGATTCAGTTCGCTAGTTATCCTTTTGGCATTAAGCTTGTTAGTTTTGATTCCTAATGCGTTAACGCAAGTGTCTATCACTGAACAAGGTTTGATTTACGCGGTTATATCGGGCTCTGTGGCTTCTGGTGTGGGTTATAGTTTGTGGTATTACGTGGTGAAAAAGCTGAATACCGTGGTGGCGTCTATTGCACAGCTTTCTGTTCCAGTTATCGCAACACTTGGTGGTGTATTACTGTTATCTGAACCTGTCACCATGCAATTTATAGTCTCATCAACCGTTATACTTCTAGGGATAAGCTTGGTTCTTGTCGCCCCTAAACTTAAGAAATAAAGAGTTCAATCATTAACTTCTATGGCTAAACCAAACAAGAAACAACCGACCAAGACGGTTCAGATTTTCTGTGCCAAATGTAAAACGCAGCTTTTTAAGTATCGGAAAGGTGGCAAAGGTGCACTCGTGAAATGTTTTAAGGAGCGTATCGTTGAAGATTTCACGACAAAACCATGTGTGTGCCCTGAATGCGGGATTGAATTTGCGCGAGACACTTTGGTTCGAGGTACGCCAGCCTACAAGTTTGTTGGTGGCAAGGTAACGATGAAATAACCTGTCACGATGAAACGACCAGTCATATTAAAACGAGCAAACAATGCTGAAACTAAAAATGCCACAGCACGGTTTGTGTGTGGCATTTCAACATTGCTTTTGATACTCAGAGTAAAGAATTGAGCTCAGTAAGCTCTGACACGCCATTGAAGCTTAAGAAGTAATAGCGAGACAATTGCGCCCGTGGTGTCACACAGCATATCTTTCTGTGCATCCCAAATATCACCTTGTGAGCCAAGGAACGCGATACCTTCATCACCACCTGCGATCTCCGCGTACCACCACTCGATAATTTCATAACCTGCAGCAACACTCATAATCGCAAATAGCGCAAAGAAACATGCCAGCACCGGTTGAGCCAGTTTTTTACGAATCAAGTACTCAGCGAGTGGGTAAGCATAAAGGCCAATAGAGAAATGCGCGACACGGTCAAAGTTATTCCGTTCTGAACCTATCATGTTATTGAACCAATCAAATGGCACTTCCGCGAAGGTATATTTTGCGCCTATCGTATGCAAAATCAGCCAGATAAACATCAAAACGTAAGCTGTCTTAGTGAAGGTGAGCTTTGTTGATAACCACCAAATACCCACCAATATCGCGAGCGCTGGGACAATTTCGGCAATCCACACCGCTCTTGAAGAGGGAGCGAACGCTGAAAATAGAAACACAGTCAGATACAGCGTCGTCAATGACAGCAATGGTCGATTTTGAGCAAGTGGCGTGATTGTCATATCAAGATCTCTCGTCGAAGTTTTTAATAGTGTTACACAATAATGAACAGTGTTCAATTAGGTCTTAATCACCAGATTTGTTGAAAAGTGGTGTTATCGCCCAGTATCTAGACAAACGGTTGCTAGAGTTTCACAAAAGTTTGATTTACAACAAAGCGATCCTTAAAATCGCTCTATTACTACATAACAAGAAAGAAAGTCATGAAACTGGAAACTGTCGATTACCTTGCTGACGACGCAGCAGAACAATTTGTTCGCTCTCTACGTGAAACTGGTTTTGGTGTTCTTAAGAACCACCCAATCCCGAAAGAGCTTGTTGAGTCAATTTACGAAAACTGGTACCAATTCTTCATCTCTGAAGAGAAAGAGAACTTCCACTTTAATGTTGAAACACAAGATGGATATTTTCCACCTTCAGTGTCTGAAGTTGCTAAAGGCCACACTGTAAAAGACATCAAAGAGTACTTTCACGTATACCCTTGGGGCCAAATCCCTGAACAGCTGAAAGAACAGATTCTAGATTACTACCAACGTGCGAATGCTTTTGCTCAAGAGCTGCTAGGTTGGGTTGAAGCTCATGCTCCTAAAGAAGTACAAGAGAAATTCTCTATTGCGTTATCAGAAATGATCAACGGCAGTGAACAGACTCTGCTTCGTGTTCTTCACTACCCACCAATGCAAGGTGATGAAGAGCCAGGTGCAATCCGCGCTGCGGCACACGAAGACATCAACTTACTGACGGTTCTTCCTGCTGCAAGCGAGCCGGGCCTTCAAGTTAAAGCTCAAAATGACGAGTGGCTAGATGTTCCATGTGACTTCGGTAACATGATCATCAACATCGGTGACATGCTTCAAGAAGCATCTGGTGGTTACTTCCCATCGACAACTCACCGTGTAATCAACCCATCAGGTGAACGCCAAGAGAAGTCTCGTATCTCTTTGCCTCTATTCCTTCACCCGAAACCAGAAGTAGTGCTATCTGAAAAGTACACAGCAAACGAATACCTAATGGAACGTCTAAGAGAGCTTGGCGTTATCTAGTCAGTTCAATGCTTCGTCCCTAAAATTGGGATAGATGTGAAAGGTCAGCTAAGTCGCTGACCTTTTTTGTATCCGTACCAAAGAATTGCGGCTTTATTACTAGGGCGTGTTGATCTTTCGAGCTGATTTTTGCAGCGAGTTGCTGGGTATTTATACAAGGCAGAGGCATCGATGTGTAGCTAGCCTACATGAGAAGCCGATAACGTAGTAGAAATGACCAGCAAACGCTGCCCGAAGGGTTCGGCTAAAAGCGTTTTACTCTTTGTTGAGGGAGATTTGCTTAGAATGACTAGGCTACTTCTCCCTCGCCGCGATTAAAACGCTTTTATCTCGAACAAAATTTAACCGCGAAAGGTCAACACGCCCTAATGGTTGTATTCAACGAAATGGTACTCAGTTTTGACGATAAAAGGTGCCTTTAAGCCAAACGTTAGAAAGTTGTTTGTCCTTAAGCTCGACAAATCTTAGAAAATCGCTTTCAATTAAAGAAGATACGCAACGGATGCGAAACAGGTTACTTATAGTATCCACAGTTCTAGAAATCCATTAATTCAGAGAAGCTAACTGAGTCAACTATGTCGAATTATCAAGATGTGAGAGCAAACTTTCATTGCCATATGGAAAACCCATTGCTTTGGCCGATAATGGAAGTGCTTAAGCAAAAGCCAAGCGGATGGAAAGTACACACATTGGCAGCTCATCTGAACGATCTTGGGTTTGTGCCAGTGTTGGATGCTGTGCCTGAGAAAGAGTTGTTTAAAAAGAACTTCCTTATCATGAATGCGCTTTATCAGCTTCAAGAAACCTTACACCCAGATGGTTGGCTCCAAGTCCAAGCGATGGACATCGAATTGATGAATGGTCGTTATCACGGAAGCAGTCACAGCATCGATCATCAAGACCCACTTCGAGAATACTACATTAATTGGGTTAACTATGAAGCGGATGAAGGTGAAGTCAAAAGGCTGTTGAACGAATTTTGGACTCGGTATAGAAAGTATGTGGGTGGTGATGAACTCGATATGGATCGAAGTCGAGCATTGAACCTGTTTGAGTTACCTTTAGACGCGACACACCATGAAATTAGAAAACGTTGGCGACAACTGGCATTGAGATGGCATCCGGACAGAGACGAAGGCAACACCGCAAAATTTCAGACGCTCTGTGAAGCATGGCATGTATTAAGAAGCTCATAATCGACAGGCATTTTTAGCTGTCTAATTGCTTAGAACCCTAAAACAGAAAGCCCCACATTGTGAGTGACACAAGTGGGGCTTTGTCGTTATTACGTTATGTTTTGGGTAACTACGTTATGTGCTGTAGCGACTTAAGTTATTGGTGTTAGGAGTGATCTTTGCTCTCGCCACTTTTATGTTCAAAGGCATAGTCGAGTACTTTACGGATATAAGGCGCACCGACTTTTGAACCGCCGTTACCGTGTTCAATGACCACAGTTGCGACATATTCAGGGTGCTCATAAGGTGCGAAAGCCGTGTAAAGCGCATGGTCGAGTAAATGCTTAGCGAGTTTCTTCGAGTTGTAGACCTGATCTTTCGCAAGATCAAAGACTTGTGCCGTACCTGATTTTCCGCCGCTAGTGTAGCTAGTTCCCTTAAATGCGCGCCTGCCGCTACCTCGGCTGCCGTGGTTTACGAGTCGCATCGCATTGATTGGCACATCCCAAATTCTATCCGGTACTTCGGTGATTGAGGGCATTGGCTCCGGTTCGACAAGTTGTTGTGTACTGAAATCTTCACCATGATCTAAGGTGGCTCTTAAGATATGAGGTGGCATCACCTTACCATGATTAACCAATACTGACGTTGCTTTAGCAAGTTGCATAGGTGTCGATGTCCAATAACCTTGGCCAATACCAATCGGAACTGTGTCACCCTGATACCAAGGGGTGCGATAACGCATCATCTTCCATTCTCGAGTCGGCATGTTGGCGGTACTTTCTTCATAGATATCAATGCCTGTCGGTTCACCAAATCCAAATCGGTTCATCCAACTTGAAATTCGGTCAATACCCAAATCGAAAGCGGTTTGATAGAAGAATGAATCTACCGACTCTTCAATGGCTTGAGTGACATCGACAGGTCCGTGACCCCAACGTTTCCAGTCACGCCACGATTTAGAGTTTCGTTTAGAGCCAGGAATTCTCCAAACGCCATGGTCGTTACGGATGGTATCTTCAGAGATGACATGTTCTTGCAGTCCTGCCACAGCCATAAATGGTTTAACGGTTGAGGCAGGAGGATAAACGCCTAGAGTGGTGCGGTTAACCAACGGGTGAGCCGGATCATTCAATAAACGTTGGTAGTTCTTACTCGAAATGCCGTCGACAAATAGGTTAGGGTCGTAACTCGGGCTTGATGCCATCGCCAACACGCTGTTGTCTTTCGGATCGAGAATAACCGCGCTTCCAGTTCGGTGATCAAGTTGCTCAAAGACGTATTTTTGCAGCTCAAGGTCAATATTTAACACGATATCTTTACCAGCTACTGGCGGCACGTACTCAATGGTTCGGACTATTCGCCCACGGCTGTTTACTTCGACTTCTTGATAACCTTTGGTGCCGTGCAGAATATCTTCGTAATAACGTTCAACACCCAGTTTTCCTATGATTGTTGTAGCTTGATAATTCGCTTCTATCCCTTGTTCTTCAAGCTTTCTGAGATCGCTATCATTGATGTGCGCCACGTAACCAAGAACATGGGTAAGCACCTCACCATTCGGGTAAAAACGCTTTAAGCTGGTATCGATAGATAAGCCGGGGAACTGGTACTGGTGCACGGAGAACTTGGCGATCTCTTCCTCCGTTAAGTTCTCTAGAATAGTCACAGATTTAAAACGGCGGGTGTTGTGATAGCGTTTTTTGAAACGAGCGATCTGCTCTGCATCACGGGGGACATATTTGTCTAGCTTGGCGAGCATTGCATCGACATCATCGGTTTGCTCAGGAATCATGGTTAGATCAAAGACAAGCTTGTTCTCTGCAAGTAACACGCCGTTACGGTCGTAAATAAGTCCACGAGTAGGGGCGATAGGTAATACTTTGATTCTGTTGCCATCGGCACGAGTTTGATAGCTTTTAAAATTTTCAACTTGAAGTCGGTATAGATTGCCGACTAAGACAAGAGTGAACATCAAGATCCCACAAAACGCGACGATTACGCGGTTTTTGAATAGGTTCACTTCGATTTTATGGTCACGCATCTTAACGCGTTTATGATTCATTGAAGCCTCAAGGGTCTGTTACACTTGTCGAATCGGGACTTTATCTGAATATCACTAGGGTTTTGTAAAAGCTGTGTCATGTTTTGAGGGATCGACAGCATTAGATGGCGGTAAACAGTGCCTTTAATTTTCTCATTACAAAAGATGATAAGTAATTGATGTAAAGATTGGTTTTATGAATTTATAAAGTTCAAGAGTTTTGACGACACTAGGGGTTAGGTCAAAAGAGGTTAGATAAATTTACGGCCCTCAGAATGAGAGCCGTAGAAGGTTAATTTGCTTATTTAGTGGCTTAGAAGCTTTAGTAAATTAGAAGATTAAAACTTCAAAAACCTAGAAGCACAATAAATCCGATATTTAACGAAATCAGTTCGAAGGCTTGAACTGAGATTTACGCATACGGTTCAGAGCAGCCATCACATCTAACGTTCTTGGTTTCGCTAGGTCACCGTAGTTAGGCATGTTAGCGTGCCATTCGTTTTCTAAAATAGCGTTAAACTCTTTAGCAGGGTTGTTTGACCAACCTGGAGTTTGTGCGAATTGGAACCAAGCCCAACCGATCGCATTCACTTCAGACGGTGATTCTAATTGCTCAAGCGCAGAAAGGTCTGCAAACTCTTTACCAAAACGCAGTGACTCTTTGCCTTTAGCATTAACACGGAATTTACCGTCAGTCAGAATGTTCATCAGTGAAGCACGGTTCAATGAACGCGGTACAAACGTTTCTAAAGCAGTTTCACATTCGTTAGTACGCTGAGTAGGGTGCTGAGCAATCACGTCTTTTGCTTTTTCAGTCACATCTACCGCTTGGTAGTCGTGCATTTGAATCACAGTGTTCGCGACATCTAGGTAATCACCAGAGCCACCCATTACAACAATGGTAGAGATATCCATCTCTTCACGAAGCTGACCAATGCGGTCGACAAGTGGTGTGATTGGCTCATCGCCTTTTGACACTAGCGCTTGCATACGCTCGTCACGAATCATGAAGTTAGTCGCTGACGTATCTTCATCGATAAGTAGAGTTTGAACGCCGGCTTCAATCGATTCTTGTAACCAAGCCGCTTGAGACGTAGAACCTGACGCATCTTGTGTGCTGAAGTCAGATGTGTCTTTCTGCATTGGTAAATGGTTGATGTAGTTTGACAGGTTCAAGCTGTGCACACATCGACCATCTTCAGCGCGGATCTTCATCGTATCAATCGCAGTTACAATGCCTTCGCGACCGTCACCAGGAATATGGTTGTAGATAGAACGTTCAACGGCGTTCAACAGTGTCGATTTACCATGGAAACCACCACCAACGACCAGCGTAATGCCTTTTGGAATGCCTAGGCCGGTCACGTCACCTTGGTTTGGAGTATTTAACGTAACACTCAATGATTCTGGAGCCGCGAAAGGTACCGCGTCTTTCATTGGAAGGTCGCAGTTACCCGCGATACGAGGTAACACACTGCCGTTTGCAACGAAAGCGGCTAGGTTGTTTTCATCCAATTGAGCACGCAGCGCTTCTTGGTCTTCAATCGTTTCACAATGTTTGATCATTGCATCGATGTTTAACTCACGCTCAAGCGTCGCGCGACGAATAAACTTCGGTAAGTAGAAAGTGATGATGTTGTTCGCTTTCTTAGCAAGAATGCTACGACCATCAGCTGGTAAATTAATACGGAAACGAATTTCAATGCCGTGGTCTGTGAATACAACAGCTGTGTTGTCTAATACGGTTTGACCCGTCAGCGCGATAGAAACGGTCGACTCTTGTTTCGCGAACTCAGAGAAGCTACGTGCGATAAAGTCACGAGCGGCTACTTGGTATTCGTAAGATTTTTCTTTCAGCCAATCTAACCCGGTCAAAGACCACGCGCGCGTTGCACGAAAACGAGAAGCTGACGCGTATGGGTCACCTTGGATGTGGTCGATGTGTAATTCAAAATCAGCAAAGTCGTATTGACCTTTAATTTGTTGATATGCACGGTAGTTTTGTTTTTCGAGCTTTTTAAGCTTTGCAGTCAACTGATCCATAACGAGGAATGCCTATATAAGGGGAAAGATAAAAACAGAAAGGCGGCGATTATAAAAATCACCACCTTTAGAGTAAAGAGAAAGTAGGCCTAAATCCAAAACTAACTGCTCTTTTTCGCTTTAAGCGTAACGAGTTGTCCCCAAATAGTTTTGATTGATTAAGCTGTGTTCGAATTCTTGGCTCGGCATTGGTCTTCCGTAAAGGTAACCTTGGCCCACATCGCAGCCTTCGTTAATAATAAATTGCTCCTGAACCTCCGTTTCTATGCCTTCAATCGTCACTTTTAAGTCGAGCTTTTTGGCAATTTGGACAATAGAACGAACAATTTCCGAGTCTTCGTGTGAGTTGAGCATTTGGTCGATAAAGCTCTTATCAATCTTAATGGTGTCGAATGGGAACTTCTTCAGATAACTGAAGGAGGCGTAGCCCGTACCGAAGTCATCTAGTGACAATGTAACGCCAATATCGTGCAAAGATCCCAAGGTATTCTTGGCAACCACTTCATCTGCTATCAGTCCACTCTCCGTAACTTCAAGTTCTAAGAAACGAGGCTCTAAATGATAGGTTTCGAGTAGGTGAACCACTTGTTCCGCAAAGTGTACGTTCTTGAGTTGAATTGCAGACACATTCACAGCCATCTTGAAATCTTCAACGTATTCGGACCACTCTTTGGCTTTTTCAATCGCATTGCGTAAAACAAAGCTGCCCACTTCGAAAATCAAACCGTTTTGTTCAGCCATGTGGATCAGGGTTTCGTTAGAGATATCACCCAAAACAGGATGTCGCCAACGAAGCAAAGCTTCAGCACCGACCCAGCGATGCGTCAACGGGCTAACTTTGGGTTGAAAGTAGAGCATAAGGTCATCATTACGAACGGCTTGAAGCAAATAGCCTTCGATCTTATTAATGTGAGTTTGTTCTTCGGTATGGGATTGAGAGTAGTAAGCGAACTTTTGTCCTGAATCTTTGCAGGCTAACATCGCTTCAGAAGATTTCTGCAGAATGCTTTCCGCGTCATCTTCGTCGTTCGTAATTGCAATCCCAATAAACGCGTGCAAATGCACTTTGTCACTTTCGATGTCGAATTCTGAATGACCAACTTTAACGAGCGTCTGGCAAAGTTCTTCAAGGCGATGGTGTAAATCTTTAACGCTAAACGCCAATACGAGGTCAACCGAAGTAGGGCGTGCAGTTAATACATCGATATCAGAAATACAGTCGATGCGTTTTCGGTATTCAACAAGCACTTGGTCTAACGCGTTATAGCCGTAGCGTGCTTGTATGCGTCTACCGTTGGTAAAACCAATATGAACGACTGCAAATGAGCTGTCTGTCAGCCTTCTCTGTGACAGTAGCTTGTGGTTTAAGCGAGATTCAAATGCGTTTCGGTTTAAAAAGCCGGTGCCGAGGTCGTGATTCTTTTGGAAGTTAATCTTCTGTTCAGCCGCTTTTCGTTTATCAATTTCTTGATTCAACGAGTAATTAAGGCTCGCGAGATCTTTAGTGCGATTGTAAACGCGGTTTTTTAGGTCGCGATTCATTTGGGTAAGCTTGGCGTGTTGGAATAGGGTTTTAAGCTGAGATTCAATCGAAGTCCGAAAGCTCTCTAACAGTTTGATATAAGTAGGGGTGTAGTGATTCTCTTTCGAGTCCAAGATACAAATGGTGCCAAACAGTTCACCGTTAGGCCAAAGTAATGGAATACCACAATAGGAGACTAAGCCGAGTTTGATGTCTGGGTTGTTGTCCCACTTAGGATCGGCAAGCGCGTTAGGCACAAGAAGCTGTCGTTGAGTTTCCATCACTGTTTCGCAGTACAGCCCATTCCCCAGCGTTTCAGAATCACCTTTGTTGTATGGGTTGTTCTCGCTACGACTGGTTGAAAAAACTTCAATGTAATTGGCGTGAACACGCATGATTAGTGCTGCGGGCACTTGAGTAATTTGAGCTAAGAGGTCGACAATATTCTGCCAACCGTGCTCCATATCGTCTGGGATATCTAAATCGAGAGTTTTTATTTTCTTCATATGACTCCGAGTCAATTATGCTAAATGCATCAACACATCCTGTGTTAATTATGATGAACCAAAGAAAACTGTGAATCTTACGTTAACTAAGTATAAGAAATGTTGCACGAAAAAACCTCCGCAATTATGCAGAGGTTTTCAAATGTGAATCCGGGTCTCAGTAATGAGATAATTTTAGATTAAGGCTTTAACTTTATAAAATCTTCTGTATTAAGTTTCTGGCTATAATCTACCGATGGTTGAGCAAACCCATTTAATTGTAGAAATTCTTCTTTAAACCCTTGGTAATCCCCTAAGGTTTGGAAGTTATTTTCGTCCATCTTTTCTAGCAGTTCAGTTACGTGCGCTTGGGTTTCTGGGTCTAATTCCCAATCATCCATACGGATCAATCGCTCACCATCAAGTGGTACTTTGGATTGACCATAAAGTTTACTGCCAAACAGACGCTGCATTTGTTGGATACAACCTTCGTGGGTCTCTTTCTCTTTCATCACCTTATACAAAGCAAGTAAGTAAGGGCTTAATCCAGGGATGAAAACGCTCGCTTTAGTGACTAGGGCTTTACATACCGCCGCGTAAGCGTTGCCATCAAAGTTAGCTAACTCTAGATTAAGAGCGTGGCTGGTTTGGTGAAGGTCGATCTTAGCGCGTCCCAATGTACCGTCTAAATAGATAGGATGTGTGACTTCTGGACCCACATAAGAAAACGCGATTGTCTTACAACCCGGAGCAATAGATTCTGCGTTGATGAGCTCATCTATCCATTGTTCCCAATCTTCGCCTCCCATCACTTTGAGTGTGCTTTCGGCTTCTTCTTCTGTTGCAGCGTCGAGCGTGTTGGTCACCCAGTCGTCGTGCTCAAGGGAAATCGTCGCGCCAGTAACGCTTTCGCCAATCGGTTTAATAGCTGAGCGCCAAAATTCATCGGAGTCTGGTTTTGGTCTCACACCTGCGGCTAAGCTGTAAATGATGAGATCGACTTCACCTTCGAAGTAGGTTTCAATGGCTTCGACAACTTGTGAGCGTGTTTCTTGCGAAAATGCGTCGCCAACGATGTTGATAGCAGTGCGTTGCTCTCGTTCGGCTTCTTTTTTGAAGTAGATGTTGTTGTACCAACCAGCACTACCTAGGGATTTTTCGTTTGGACCGCGCTCGAATGAGACGCCGATAGTGTCAGCTTTTGCGCCGCCAAAGGTAAGGGCAATACGAGCGGCAAGGCCAAAGCCTGAGGAAGCGCCGATAATCAGTACTCGTTTAGGGCCATCTTTGATTTGCGGCGCACTCTTAACAAACTTGATTTGTTGCTTTACGGCTTCTTGACAGCCAAGAGGGTGAGCGCTTTTGGCTACCACACCCTTGATAACAGGTTCGATCAGCATAAATAACCTTACAGTTAACGGTGATATGCACTCAGGCTAACGTAAAGCTGTGTAAAATTTATTGAGCTAGACCATTAAAACTTAAAGATACTGATATAATTCTTCGGCGACGAATTCAGCAATCCAAGGTTGAGCTTCTGGTTTTGGATGCAGTCCATCGTTCATCATCCACTCAGGTTTGAGGATGATATGCTCTAGGAAAAACGGCAAAAGTGGCACGTTTTGTTGATCAGCAAGCGCTGCAAAAACGTATTCAAACTGCTGGTTGTAACGCTTTCCGTAATTTGGTGGGATTTTAATCTGCATCATTATAGGTTTGGCGCCCGCAGCTTTTATCTGCTCAATGATCTGCTCAAGATTTGCAGACATCAGCTTAGGTGGGAAACCACGAAGTCCATCATTCGCACCAAGTTCGATAAGAACGGTGTCTGGAGCATGTTCTTCAAGTAGTTGAGGCAAACGAGCTAAACCATTGCCCGTTGTGTCACCAGAGATACTCCCGTTAACCACGGTAACCGCTTTATCATGTTTTGCTAGCGCGTCTGGCAACAAACTTGGCCAACTCTGTTTGATGTCCATGTTGTAACCAGCACTCAAACTATCGCCAAGTACCAATAACTTTGAATCTTGAGCTGACGCAGAGCCTTGAGCTAAAGAAGCGGTTGAAAATAAAATAAAAAATAAAAAGGAAATTAGTCGAGTCATGCATACATCCATCATTAAAGCAGAAGCTGTTTCCAAGACAGTGTCTACTAATCAAGAACATTTAACAATCCTAGAGCGCGTTGATATCGATATTCGTGAAGGCGAAACGGTCGCGATCGTAGGCACGTCTGGTGCAGGTAAATCGACCCTAATGACGCTGTTAGCTGGTCTTGCTGTACCAACGAAAGGCGAAATCAGTTTATTAGGACAGCCACTTTCACTGCTTGATGATGAGGCAAGGGCTAAGATCCGCAGTGAATCGGTAGGGTTTGTATTTCAAAGCTTCTTGTTAATTCCAAGCCTTTCTGCGCTGCAAAATGTCACGTTACCTTGTTTGTTGAAGGGAGCAGACGAAGACATCGAACGCGCGACTGCTCTGCTTGAATCAGTAGGCTTGAAAGACAGGCTTGATCACTTACCGTCGCAGCTATCTGGTGGTGAACAACAAAGGGTCGCGTTGGCGCGCGCATTTATGATTAAGCCAAAAATTCTTTTTGCCGATGAACCCACAGGCAACCTAGACCAACAAACGGCAGCCAAAATTGTTGAGTTGTTGTTTGAATTGAACTCATCCCACGGCACAACTTTAGTTTTGGTGACACACGATCCTAAGCTTGCACAACGTTGCCAAAGAACACTCAAGATGCATGTCGGTCAGATAGAGGAAGTCTAAATTGAATTCATCAAACGGACTGAATAAACGCCTGTTTTCATGGAGTATCGAAGAGATTCGACACGGCCAGTTGTGGCCAGTTTCAATCGCTTTAACGCTTATTATTGCTTGTGTATTTGCATTGTCGGCGTTGGCCGAACGTATGGAGCAGGTAATTGTTAAACAGGGCAAAGATGCGCTTACTGCTGATAGCGTGTTTATCTCAGCAAACCCAATTCCGCAATCCTTGTTAGACCTCACTCAAGTTGAACAATTAGAAAGATCTCAGTTGACTCGTTTTTCAACCATGGCATTCAGTGATAACTCAATGCAGTTAGTGACGGTAAAAGCAGTTGAAAGTAATTACCCATTACGCGGTGAAATGATCTTAGAGGGCGCTGATAAAGCATCAAGTAACCATGTTGAGCCGGGTGAACTTTGGTTAGACGAGCGTATATTTGCACAGTTAGAGGTTGAAATTGGTGACAATGTCACTATTGGCGATGCCGATTTAGCGATAACTGGACGAATCACTCAAGAACCAGGCTTAAGCTTTAACCCATTCCAACAGATGCCAGCCGTTCTGATTCATACAAGCGATATTGATGCCACGGGAGCGATTCAACCGGGCAGTCGTGTTAGTTTTAGGCTGTTTCTCAACGGTGATGATACAAAACTGCAAGCCGCGCAAGACAGCGTAGAATTAACACCAAGCGATCGCTGGCGTACTCAAGATTCTGCGAGCCGTACTAACGACATGTTCGAAAGCACGACTCAATATCTTTCGTTAACCGTTGCTATTGTTGTGATCATGGCTGCGACCACTTTGGTACTCACTTGCCAACATTATGTTGCGAGTCGCCGTAAAACCATCGCGATGCTTAAGAGTTTGGGTGCAAGCAAGCAGTGGATCGTTAAATGGTTGTCTGTACAGGTATCTTTATTAGTGGTTATCGGTGCAGTACTGGGAATAACTATCGGTATCGGCTTAGAGTTTTTGCTTCGTATACCTCTGGGTGACTTATTACCAACGCCACTTCCTAGCTATGGTATTGAACCTGCAATCTTGGCGATTTTATCAAGCATCTTAATTGGTGTTCCTGCTCTTGGTATCCCGTTAATTGGCTTGGTCAATACCTCGGCAATCAGCGTTATCCAATCAAGTCACCAGTCCAATGAAAGCTACAAGAAATATTTGTTGTTACTGGTACCGATTATTCCAATGATGCTGATGTATGGCGACAATCTATTGGTATGGATAGTTCTAGCGGGTATCGCTTGCCTGTTCTTAGTACTTGCGGTCGTTAGTACGCTTGTTCTGCGTTTGGTTGGCAAGTTACCGACATCTACGTCTATGCATTTAGCATTGAGCAGAATTAATCGCACACCTTTAGCAACGGGGATTCAATTTGGCTCTTTAGCGCTTTCACTGATGTTGCTGTCTATCATCTGGTTGGTAAGAAGTGATTTACTGTCAGATTGGCAGCAAACCTTACCCGAGAACGCACCAAATGCGTTTGCACTTAACATTGCAAGCTATGAAAAAGACAGTTATCTCGAGACGATTGATGCAAACGAAGTAGAGCGTACTCAAGCGTTTCCAATTATCCGAGGACGACTGACGACGATAAACGGTGTCGAAGCATCGGAATACAGTGATACCTCTGGAGAAACAGACGCACTAAGCCGTGAGATCAACTTCACTTGGGGAGGTAGCTTACCTAAGTACAATGAAGTATTAGAAGGCAGCTGGACACAAGAGCATGGCGTATCTGTAGAATCGGATGTCGCGGAGCAACTGGATCTAAAAATTGGCGATGAGCTGTCATTCACAATCAACAGCCAGAATGTTTCTGCCAAGGTGAATAGCATCCGCAAAGTCGAGTGGCGAGAAATGAAGCCGAACTTCTACTTCATTTTTACTCCAGATGTCTTGAGTTCAATCCCTTCTACTTGGCTAGTGAGCTTCAGATTAGAAGAACAACACAATCAGATGCTCAACGAACTCTCTCGAAATCATCCAACCGTGAGTTTGATGGATATTCGTAAGATGGGTAGCAAGATCCAAGAGTTGCTTAAGCAGATTGTTTGGTCGATTACCGTACTTGCGGCGTTAGGTGTGGTGGCGGGGCTGTTGCTTATCTTCACTCTATTGCGATTGAGCTTATCTCAAAGACAACAAGAGATACGCTTGTATCGAACATTAGGCGCGAGTAAGAAGCGAATTCTCAATACTATTTGGTGTGAGTACGGTTTAATGGCGTTAGTCGCAGGCTCAATTGCAGCCCTTGGTTCTGAGCTCAGCGTGGCAGGAGTGATGAACTTTGGTTTTGAGTTACAACCTTCACTTCACCCGATGTTGTGGATAGCGCTACCGGTGCTAACGTTCATCACATTAGCCGCGGTAGTGAATAGCTTAATCAAACGTTTGTTGGCACCAGTAAACAAGGATTTTGGCTAGTCGTTAGCGAGATCTAGCCAAGCGCTTAAAACGGTCTAAAAGTGAGATTATTTATACTTAGTCATGCACTATTTATAATACGTCGCTTTAGACCGTTTTTTATTTAACCAACCGGTAGCATAAGTAAAAAATATCGCACCTTAGATTCCACTGTTTTTAGCATTTTTTAAAACTAATTACCCAATAATGCCGATTTAATGAACAGCGGTTAGTCCCTGTAAACAAAGGGTTTGCGCAACTTAGCAAGAACGTTATCAACAGTTATCCACAAAAACGGTGGATAACTTTAGGGATAAGTTAACCGCTATGTTTTAAGAGTACTGAGGCAGCCTTTATGTGGCGTCACTTAGGACAAATTTGACTGTTAGAATAACCTTTAAAACCCTATCTGGAGTTATTGAGTCAAGAGATTATTTATGTTTTTTACATAGATATTAAATCCCGCCTATCTAAGACCTTGATAAAAATGTGTTTTAATTCATCGCAGAACAAAAGTAGAATAGAGGCAGTTAATCTTATTCTACAGAACACGATGAACCACAACAAAACGGATACAAATCAACCTTCTATTGCCATTGTTGGTGGTGGTATTGCCGGAACAACGAGCGCGATTCACTTTAGTGAGTTGGGTTTTAAGGTCACTATCTTAGAAAAAGGGCCGAGTTTGGTTAATGGTCCACCAATTTGCCACCTGCACGCTGGCGGCAATTTGTATCGAGATATTTCTGTAGAGCAGTGTCTTCAATTGCTCACACAGTCAATTGATACCGTCCGCTTATTCCCTCATACGATCAATATTCGTCCGACAATCATCGCCGTTCCGCACAGTGATGGTGGAGAGCCGTTGGATCTGCTTCCTCGTCTCAAGATAATCAAAAGCGCTTATGCCGATCTTGTTAAACAAGATAAAAGCAACCAAGTGCTTGGTGACCCGGAAGAGTATTATAAGCTGTACAGCAAAGAAGATTTATTAGCACTTTCTGCAAAAACGCAGCCTCTGAAACCAACATCGCTTGATGATTGGTGTATTCCTTTCGCCAAGCATACGGATTTAGAGACTCTTAAGTATCCTGTTGCGATGGTTCAAGAGTACGGTTGGAGTGTATTCCGCTTATCTGCGACCGCTCAATTGTCTTTAGGGCAACAAGCTAACTGTACTGTGTTCACCAACAGCCGATTACAATCTGTTGAGTCGACAGGCCAAGGCTGGTCTTTGACTTATACCGATGCCGAAAACCAAAGCTGCCAACTAACGACCGATTACTTGATTAATGCGAGTGGGTTTGAAACGGGTATTGTGGACGACTTTGTTGGCTCTAAGCAGCAAAGACTTGTTGAATTTAAAGCTGCGTACGTTACCGAGTGGCCATATTCGCAAGAATGTAAGGAAGAATGGCCAGAGGTTATCTTCCATGGCCCGAGAGGCACACCGCAAGGCATGGCGCAATTGACGCCATATGCTGATGGTGTGTTCCAACTTCACGGTATGACAGAAGGGATTACTCTGTTCGAGGGAGGGCTTGTTTCATCGTCAACAGACTCGTCACAGCCACAGTTGCCTTCGAAGCTGCTTAAGAAAATCGTATCGGGTTGGAGTGAAGAGCAGCTTGAATTAAGAACTCGCGCTGCCATAACGCATATGTCTCAGTTTATCCCAAGTTTCAGCTCTGCATTGGTCGGTGGTAAACCTTTGTTTGGTGCACAACAGATTCCAGGAACCGATCCAAGCTTAAGAGCTTCAGACGTTTCATTCTGTGGTGAACGCTATGCTCGACTTGAAGTAGTGAAAGCTTCTTCAACATTAGAAGCGGCACAAAAGGTTGCTGAGCAATGGTTTGATGTATCAGAGGCGGCATCTATTGAAGATACGCACTCAGTGACAATGTCACTTAATCTAAATGATATTGAAAACAGAGCGATAGATTTGACGCAAGAACGTGGATATCCAGAAGCGCTTGCAAAAGTGTCGGGGCAAGATCACGCTAAATAGCCAATCATCATCGACTGCGCTTAACTTCTTCAATTCGGCTTACTGTAATAGGTAAGCCGAATCTTCATTTCAACATCGGCTTAGATACCGAAACTCATCCAAACGACATCTTCCTAGGTAATTATTCTTAGCTACATAGCAATTAGCACATAGCAAAAACTAGTAGCCGAAAAATTGAGCCCATTGGCACCAAACATCTTGTAAGCCTAAGCGATCCCCCTTGCTGAACGATATCGCATGTCCAGGTTTTGCTTGTGCCAAGCGCGGTAAATCGATTCTTGCGACACATCCAATCTTCGGATAACCACCTATGGTCTGTCTATCATTAAGCAGCACGATAGGCTGTCCATCTTGTGGAATTTGAATCGCACCTAGGGCAATGCCTTCTGACAACAGCGAAATGTCAGGCGAGTCTACGGGCTCGCCACTGAGTCGATAACCCATCCGATTTGAGTTTTGGTCAACGTGATATTCCACGTTATACAAAGTTTCTCTTGCTGACTTGGAGAATAGCTCGCTTTGATAGCCTTCAATCACTCGTAGGTTCACGGGTAGATTGTAATCAGGCGTGTATCGGAAGGTAACACTCAACGCTTTAAACGGGCGCGAGAGTTGATGTTGGGTAAAAGCGATTTGTTGCCCTTGCTGGCATGGATCTCCATCTTGCGTTAATCCACCAATCTTTTCACGAGTCACTGTAGAGCAGCTATCAAGAGTTGATGGAACATCGAAACCGCCCTTAATGGCTAAATACGCCCTTAGACCATTTTTAGGCAAACCAAATGAGAGAACTTGCCCTTTAAAAGCTTGAAAAGTGCGCCAGTTAGCCTGTGGTTTACCATCGAGCTTCGCTTGTAAATCACCCCCGCATAGCGCCATCTCACAATCAAAATCGATTCGTAACGCGCATTGCCCAAGCGTGATTTCCAACGCCGCTTGGTTGACTGGGTTGCCCAATAGATGATTGGCCCAGCTATAAGAGTAATCATCAACCGGTCCACCTTGCGTTAATCCAAGATGAGCAACACCAAATCGCCCAAAGTCTTGAATCAAACTCAACGGACCGGGCTTAATCACTGTCAGTGTTGGTTTAGCTTTTGTCTTAGCCATTTACGATGCCTCCACCCAACTCTACAAACTCTTGTTTTGAAATCGCGTTGAAACGGACTGTGTCACCAACATTAAGCAGAGACAGCGGTCTTTGCGTGATATCGGCGTTCTTCAATTGGCTATGATCGAACAACGGAAGCGGGCAATTGCCAATAATATTCCAGCCGCCCGGTGAATCCGAAGGGTACACAGCTGTTTTAGTATCCGCGATGGCGATACTGCCTTTGGGCACATTTAAGCGGGGTGTGGAGTGCCGGGGTAAGGCAAGCTCATTAACCACATCCGACATAAAGGCAAAGCCAGGCGTAAACCCAATAGCACTGACGCTGTATGTCTGTGAGGTGTGATATTGAATAATCTCGTCCAGAGACAGACCTTTGTCTTGATATCGGTCTAAATCGAGCGCCGTTTCTGGTGAGTAATAGGCAGGAAGCTCAATCGTATCGCGAGTTTTACTAATACTAGAAAAGGTCGATAGAGCGTGATTCAACAAATTATTGAGTTGTTCAATGAGCTGCTGTTCTGATATTCGATAAGGTAGGTAATCGACCAATATAGTTTGGTAAGCCGGCGTCACATTCATCAACACCGGTGCTAAATTTTGGCGAATGGCATCGGAAAAGTGAGCCATGTAATGCGCATATTCGGCGCTAGATTGATTATTTGAAGGCGATAGTGTCAAAGTCACTAAAACGCTGCATTCCGCGACTGGCGCTATATTGAATTCAATCTGATTCGTCGTCATTTCGTTTCCATACGTTTGTTATCTTGCCTTTTTTAGCTTACTTGGCGTGTCTCACTTCCGTGTCCAAGCCAATACAAATCAATTAGATCTCACGAG
This sequence comes from Vibrio sp. 10N.261.55.A10, assembly GCF_041470825.1. NCBI lineage: Bacteria > Pseudomonadati > Pseudomonadota > Gammaproteobacteria > Vibrionales > Vibrionaceae > Vibrio > Vibrio sp. 10N.261.55.A10. The sequence goes on from NZ_JBFRNC010000070.1 coordinate 34,632, forward strand.
CGATTAGACCATGCGTCATACCAATCACACGCTTCATACTAATTAAAAGCGTTGAGGTCTTGTCTGATTTTTCTAATTAATGCGATGGATTGAGGGTTATCACCATGAACACAGATAGTATCAGCTTCAATAGGCAGTCTTTCGCCCTCTAAAGTCGTAACCGAGCCATAGTTAATGATTTGCATAACTTGGTTATAGATATCGTCTTGATTGACGTAAACCGAGCCTTTTTGAGTACGTGGCGCTAATTGTCCGTTATTTAAATAAGCACGGTCGGCAAACGCTTCAAACAAGAGAGGCAAGTCATGGTCGTCAGCAATATCCAAATACTGTTGATTGTCTGATGAAGAGAGAATCATCAACGGGATGTTAAACTCAGCGACGGATTGGGCTACCGCATTGAACACATCAATGTTTGCCATCATATCGTTATAAAGAGCGCCATGAGGTTTCACATAGCCAACAGTGGTATGGTGATAGCGGCAAAGGGCTTGTAATGCACCGACTTGATAACAAACCAGCTCACTGATTTCGTCCATGGTGTGCGGAATAGAACGGCGACCAAAACCAACGAGATCTTGATAACCGGGATGAGCACCAATTTGGGTGTGATAGTGCTGCGCCAGTTTTATCGTCTTGGACATAACGTGCGGATCAGACGCGTGGAAGCCACAAGCGATGTTTGCCATATCGACCCATTCCATGACCGACTCGTCATCGCCCATCTTCCAATTGCCGAAACTTTCTCCCATGTCGCAATTAAGCAAAATCTTCGTTGTCACGTGGTGCTAATCCTTTACGTTGAGGTAAGTAATGACGGTCTTATAAATACCATAAATAAACAGTGACCTAACTCAAACTTTCGACACCGTAGATTTACCAGTATGGCATTTCATATATAGTTGAACTATTGATTAAAGGATTAATATCTATCTGTATATTAGGTGAGCACATGATATCCCGCCAGGTTTGCTTAGGACTAGCATTAACGATACCTGTTTTTGTCTCTGCTCAAGTAAACTCTCTAGACCAGCTCATGTCGATGAGCCTTGAAGAGTTGTCTATGTTAGATGTCGAAATGGAAACGGCTTCGAAAGTGACACAAAAACTTACCGAGATTTGTGTCAACCAAGAGTCCGTATATGTGAGGATCTCTCATGAATTCTAAGTGGCTCAAGTACCGTATTAAGCTCGGTTTTACGAAACTCAGCCTTGCCACTATAGCTATGTTTATTGTGCCTTTGAATACATCGGCGGCTAGTTTCAAGCCTTATGAAGTGAAAGCGGTGTACCTTTTTAGAATTGCCAACTTTATTCGTTGGAACGACGAGAGCACCATGAATACGGTTAACTTCTGTGTGATTGGCGATGAGAAGGTAAGCAAAGCACTGACGTCGATTACACAAGGGAAATCTATTCGTTCTCTCGCTATTCAAGTACATCAATTGGTGACTCATAAGTGTGATATCACTTATCTATCTGATCTCGATAATGATGAATTTAGCCGTAAAGCCCACTCACCACATACTGTGACGATTAGCGATATCCCAAACTTTACGGACATGGGAGGAGTCATTGAGCTAACGCACATCGATAATAAGCTAAAGCCTAAGATCAACTTAGTGAATGCAAGGCGCGGTGACTACGTCATTGGCTCGAACCTGTTACGAATCGCTATAGTGGAGGGCCAATAATGTTGTCTTTCATTAATAACATATCGATTAAAAACAAGCTGATATTACCCATTATCATCTTCATCGCAGTCACTTTTGTAACGATCCAATCGGTAAATTACACTGTCACGTTTGAGAGAGAGAAAGAGAGTCTTATTCAGCGTGTTAAAGTGCTAGCACAAGGTGTTGCTTATAACTTGCAAGCCGCGATTTTATTTGAAGACAAGTCATCGGCTCAGGAAATATTGTCAGCTTTCGTCGCAGATAAAGATATTGTTAGAGTGAAGCTCTATGACATCAACGAACAGCTTTTTGCCAGCTATCAGGTGAGCAACACTCTGGTTCCAAGGCCAAACGCAGAAGAATTAGACGATATCGCCGATCATCAATTTGCCATCTCTGAGCATTTCATCTTCTTGCTCGTTCCAGTGACACTGGATGGCGCAGTGATCGCGAACTTGAGAGTAACAATATCGAAAGAGACGTTTAATTCGATCTTAACGAATATTTTCAAGGTTGCGGTCGTCTACCTGTTGTTTCTGGTGATGTTAGGCGGAGTAGTGGTCAAATTGGTGCAACGCTTGATTATCGAACCGATGTTTGACCTCAATGAGGCGATGCAAGCCTTTGTTGAGCGTCGTTCGAAGCAGCCTAAATTAGTCGTAACGAACCGCGATGAAATCGGCGATCTGGTTCGAGCTTTCAATACCATGTTAGAAAGGCTTCAACATCGCGATAACCAAATCAATTTTACGTTAGACAAGTTACAAGAAGAAAAATCATTCGCAAATGAGGTCATTGAAACCGTTCAGCACTCTTTGTTGGTGGTGGATGAAAAAGGGCTCATTCTTCATGCGAACGCAGCTACTCGGGATATTTTTAAATGCTCGGAAGCCTTTCTTGAGAATTTGTTGATCCAAGAGTTGATCGCGACCAAGCAAACGGGTTACTTACAAGATGTTATTGATGCCAATATTGAACTTAATGACGAATTGCTGGAAACCACCGATCTCTTTCAATCAAAACGCTGGCTTCGTGTGAGCAGTCGTTCTTTGACAAAACATGGTCGTATTCTTTATGCAATCCAAGATGTCACCGACATAGAAACGGCCATGAGTCGCCAACGTATTGCTGCGGGTGTTTTCGAAAACAGTAAAGACGGCTTGATCGTGCTCAACTCATCCAATGTGATAACCATGGTTAACCCGGCGATCACACAACTTCTCGGTTATCACTCTGATCTGCTGGTGGGCAAAACACCATTTGAAGTATTTTCGTGGCAGCAATTTTCATCATTGATGCCGACAATTCGCAGTTCGTTAGACAACTATGGTCAATGGCAAGGTGAAGTGTGGGAGAAAAGCGCGTCCGGCACGTTAGTTCCAATGTTTGTCAAAGTGAATCGAATTGCCTCAGACAACGAGAAAGACGAGTTTGATATGGTATTAACGCTGTCTGATTTATCCAACGTTAAAGAGATGGAAAGACTCGAACACTTGGCTCATCACGATGCATTAACCGGGTTAGCGAATAGAGCGCAGCTGTATAAGGTTATGGATGATGTTGTCACGTCGAGCCACTATTCAAATCAGCATTTTGCGGTTATTTACTTGGATTTGGATGGCTTCAAAGAAGTGAATGACAATTATGGTCACGATGCGGGTGACGAAATCCTTAAAGAAGTGTCAAACCGGTTATTATCTCAGGTAAGAGCGGGGGATTTGGTTGCACGTTTGTCGGGTGATGAATTTGTTCTTATTATTAAACAGACAAACAAAGTCTTATTAGCGAAGTTAGCCGAGCGATTGTTGGATCTGATCGGGCAAGAAGTGAATTATAAACAGCGTTCACTTCATGTTGGGGCGAGCTTGGGTATCAATTTAGTTGATGGCTCAGAGCGTGATATTGACGTGATTCTAAAGGTTGCTGATGAGGCTATGTACCAAGCGAAACGCAAAGGAAAAGGTCAGTTTGTGTTCGCTCGTGAGGGTAAATAGGCACCGGTGTTTGTGAGCTCACCCTAAGTTGTTGTATCATAAGTGATAGGTTGAATATTTTTAATTAAAAGGTCTGCTAAGCATGAATGTTTTAGTTACAGGTGGCATGGGTTACATTGGTAGCCATACAAGTATCCAGATGATCAACGCAGGTATGACACCTGTACTTTTTGATAGCTTGTACAACAGCAAACCAAGCGTTCTAGAGCGCATCGAAAAAGTCTCGGGCGTTCGTCCCAACTTCATTGAAGGTGACGTTCGTGATAAAGCGCTTTTGACTGAAACTATGAAGCAACACAACATCGAAGCGGTTATCCATTTTGCTGGTCTGAAAGCCGTCGGAGAGTCTGTGGAAAAGCCTCTTGAATACTACGACAACAACGTAAACGGCACGTTAGTTCTTGTTGATGCAATGCGTGATGCGGGTGTAAAAACCTTGGTATTTAGCTCTTCAGCAACGGTATACGGCGATCCTGCAAGTGTGCCAATTACTGAAGACTTCCCAACCAGCGCAACCAACCCATATGGTCGTAGTAAACTAATGGTTGAAGAGTGTTTAACCGATTTCCAAAAAGCCAATCCGGATTGGAGCATTACACTGCTGCGTTACTTTAACCCTGTAGGTTCACATCCAAGTGGTGAGCTAGGTGAAGATCCGCAAGGTATCCCAAATAACCTAATGCCATTTGTCTCTCAAGTAGCAGTAGGCCGCCGTGAATTCCTATCTGTATTTGGTAGCGATTATCCAACAAAAGATGGTACTGGCGTTCGCGATTACATCCACGTAATGGATCTGTCTGATGGCCACATCGCAGCGCTTGAGAAAGTAGGGCGCAAAGATGGTCTTCATATCTACAACCTTGGCACTGGTAACGGTTCAAGTGTATTAGACATGGTTAAAGCGTTTGAGGAAGCGAGCGGTAAAGATATCCCTTATAAGCTTGTCGAGCGTCGCCCGGGTGACATTGCAGAATGTTGGGCAGATCCTGCTAAAGCTCAGAAAGAGCTTGGTTGGAATGCAACACGTACACTGACTGAAATGACTGAAGATACATGGCGCTGGCAGTCAACCAACCCTGATGGTTTCCCTGGTTGATCTAGTTGTTTCATGAATAGTTAACTTGCAAAAAGATGCTTTAGGGCATCTTTTTTGATCTAAATCGAATAAAAAGTAAATTAGTGGTTAAAAAGTATCATTCTGTATCTGTTGTGTTATCATCCACGCGAATTATATGTTTAATGTTAATTTTCTTTGGAGTTAATCATGGAACTAGCCCTAGTCATCACTTTCATTATTGCTGCAGCTGTAATGGTTAAGAAAGAAATGGCAGAGAAGTAATTTCACTTTATCCCTTTTTGATACAATTTTTAGTGAAATAATAAAAGCCAGCATTTGAAGTGACCCCGTAAAGT
>NZ_JBFRNC010000071.1:0-59110 GCF_041470825.1 Vibrio sp. 10N.261.55.A10
CTAATCCGCGATGAACCAAATAAAAGCCAACTACATTGTCGTTTGCTTGTGTGTTGGGATACAGGTCACTAGCAATGAACGCCGGCTCACCATCTAAGATGTAACCAAAGACTTTGGCTTCGTGTTTTGGAATAGTGAACAGCTCGCAAGACGGGTATTTTTCTTTCATCTTAGCGGTATGCTCGGCAATCTCGTCTGCTGCCACTTTTTGCATCCACTGCAAGCCAATTAGACTTTTTGAAACATTAATCGTTTGTTGTGCAAAACGATCAAACTTATCCCAGTTTTCAGGATCATTTGCGTAGAAAAAATTAGCACCAGAACCAATGTAAGCCACGTCATTAGCGATAAACGCTTCCAAACTCAGTGTCTGGTGAGTAGCAAAGCTATCCAAATTCATATTTAACGCGCGGTTTTGGTTTAACGCGACTAATATAAAACACAACACAGTAATCAAAAAACTGACCAAAAATACGACCAATGGGAGAGTTCGTCTCTTCAACCCTGTAAGTGGGTCGGTAGTTTGCGGCATGTGGCTTCCAAATAGTCTCTAATGAGTTAAAAGTATATAACGGAAGGGAATCATGCTCCATTTCTGTTTAGTCTTAAAACTGACATAAAACGGGCATTGTTTACCTTGCCCTCACATCGACGACCAATATTCGACCGAATCTCGACTAAATTTCAAGCTAACACACCAAAAACCCACTTGATTAAAAACATTAAATACCACTCTTAAGCCTTGAATATGCTAGTATCCATCCATATTTATAGCTTGAAAGTGACCGTTTCGGCTTAGTGCCAATGAGTTTCTTTCCAACCTGTATATTCCTTTGAACCGACGAATATACCGTTAAATCAATTTTAAAGAGAAATCACTATGATCGTTGATTTGAACCTAATCCCACAAACGTTTGATATGCTTCACGCAGGCCTAACTGCATCAAGCGTTTTACTACTGTTAATTGCCGTTTCTCGTAAAACCAAAGTGGTTGAGAAAGTCGTAGAAAAACCAGTAGAAAAGATCGTTGAAGTTGAAAAGCCAGTTGAGAAAATTGTCGAAGTAGAGAAAGTAGTAGAAGTTGAACGTGTGATCGAAAAAGTAGTAGAAGTTGAATCTAAGCTTGCTACAGCACCAACAGACTCTGCAATGCAGCTACTGTCTATCATGCAGCAAGAAGCGCGCCTTATCGACTTCTTAAAAGAAGACCTAACGTCATTCTCTGATGAAGAAGTTGGCGCAGCAGCTCGTGTTATTCACACTGGCGGTCAAAAAGTATTGGCTGATTACGTAACGCTGTCTCACATCCGCACTGAAGATGAAGAAACACGTATCACTATCGCTGAAGGTTTCAACCCTCAAGAAATTCGCCTAACTGGCAACGTAACGGGCAATGCACCATTCAACGGCACACTAGTTCACAAAGGTTGGAAAGCAACTGACATGAACCTGCCTAAGCTTGCTGAAAACTACGATGCATCTGTAATTGCACCGGCAGAGGTGGAGCTATAATGGAACACCAAAGTCATTCAGCTCAAGAGCCATCTTCTCAAGAGCAAAACCAGGTACCCAAGTTCAGTGTTGGTATCGATTTAGGTACTACACATTGCGTTTTGTCTTACATAGACACAAGCAATGAAGACGCTCGCGTTGAGGTGATGCAAATCCCTCAACTGACGGCGCCAGGTACAGTAGAAACTCGCAGCCAACTTGGCTCGTTCCTATACCAACCGCACGAACATGAAATGAATGCGGGCTCTCGCGTTCTTCCTTGGTCTTCAGAGCCAAAAGCGCTAGTGGGTGCAATTGCTCGTAACCTTGGTTCTAAAACCCCTATCCGTTTGGTAGCAAGTGCAAAATCTTGGTTATGCCACGGTGGTGTTAACCGTCGCGATGCTTTCCTTCCTGCAGGCAGCCCTGAAGAAGTTGAAAAAGTATCTCCGCTTAAGACAACTGAATTGTACCTTGAGCATCTTAAAGACGCATGGAACCACGCAAACCCAGAACACAAACTGGCAGACCAAGATGTAACGATCACGGTTCCAGCTTCGTTTGATCCTGCGGCTCGTGACCTAACAGCAGAAGCTGCACGTAATGTTGGTTTCACTCACCTAACGCTTCTTGAAGAGCCACAAGCGGCTCTGTACAGCTGGATTGATAACAGCAACGACACATGGCGTGATGAAGTAAACGTTGGTGACATCGTTCTTGTTGTCGATATCGGTGGTGGTACAACCGACCTTTCGTTAGTTGAAGTAACACAAGATGACGGCAACCTAAGCCTGAACCGTATCGCAGTAGGTGAACATATCCTACTTGGCGGCGACAACATGGACTTAGCACTGGCTTACCGCTTGAAGATGAAACTGGCGCAAGAAGGCAAAGAACTGGCTCATTGGCAGGTTCAAGCAATGACTCACGCATGTCGTGATGCGAAAGAAGCACTGCTTAACGATGCTGAACTGCAATCTGTGCCTATCGTTGTTCCAAGCCGTGGTTCTAAACTGCTTGGCGCAACACTGAAAACAGAACTGACTCAGCAAGAAGTTCAACAAACATTAGTGGACGGCTTCTTCCCTAAAGTTGCTGTAACTGAGCACCCTGTACAAAAGACGCGTGGCGCACTGACTCAAATGGGTCTGCCTTACGCTCAAGACGCAGGTATTACTCGTCACATTGCCGCATTCCTTTCTAAGCAAGCGAACGCGCTTTCTGGAAATAGCGAAACGGCTCAGCAAGATTTCAACCCGTTTGCAAACATGCCCGGTATGCCCGGTACGCAAGGGTCAGAAGCGCCAGCGGCAGACTTCATCAAGCCAACAGCAATCCTGTTCAATGGTGGTGTTCTAAAATCGAACCTACTTGCTGATCGTCTTTCAGATACGATCAACGAATGGTTGATCAATGCTGACGAAGAGTTCGCAAAACAGCTTTCAGGTTTAGATTTAGACCTAGCGGTTGCAAGTGGCGCTTCATACTACGGCGCAGTTCGTCGTGGCCAAGGCGTTCGTATCCGCGGTGGTATCGCTTCTTCTTACTACGTAGGAATTGAAAGCGCGATGCCAGCTATCCCAGGTATGGCTCCTCCGATGGAAGCTTTGTGTGTTGCACCATTTGGTATGGAAGAAGGTTCAAGCGTACAAGTACCTAGCCAAGAATTCGGTCTAGTGATTGGTCAGCCAGTACACTTCCAGTTCTTCGGTTCAACCATTCGTCGTGAAGATGAAGCGGGTACGCACCTTGATCACTGGGCGCCTGAAGAGCTTGATGAGCTTCCTGAAATCCAAGTGACATTGCCGGTTTCTGAAGGCCGTCGCGAAGGTGAAGTGGTTCCAGTGACTTTGGCTTCTCGCGTTACTGAGCTAGGCACCTTACACCTAGAAGCGATTGCTACTGACAACGGTCAGAAGTGGCACGTTGAGTTCGATGTTCGTGAAGACTCGAATAACGACTCAAACGAACAAGCATAATGAATCAACGGCACCTTAGCGGGTGCCGTTACTTTATCAATGCATTTCTCAATCTAGTCCTGCCTGTTTCTCAGGAATGACGTTTACGAATAACAACAATAAGACCAAAGCTATCAAAAAACTGGTCATCACTCTGGAAGAATAAGGTTTTGTATGGCAACTCCTCGTTTTTTAGTCGGCATTGACTTAGGTACAACCAATACGGTTGTCGCTTACTGTGAAATCAACGACGACCTACAACATGCTCCCGTTTCTCTTTTCGATATTGACCAACTCATCGGCCCCGGTGAAGTGGTTCGCAAGCCCCTACTTCCATCCTTTCGTTACCACCCAGCACAAGGTCAAATCTCCCCTTCTGACCTGACGATGCCGTGGGAACCAAGCCCCGTTGAAGGCGATATTAAGAACGTTATCGTCGGTGAATGGGCTCGTGAATTAGGCGCTAAGGTTGAAGGCCGCCAAGTATCGAGTGCTAAGAGTTGGCTATCACACCAAGCGGTTGATCGTAACTCCGACATTCTGCCTTGGGCTGGCGCAGCTGATGTCGATAAAGTCTCGCCAGTTGTGGCGAGTGCAAGCTACCTCAACCACATTCGCCAAGCATGGAACTACCGTAACCCGAGCAACAAGCTGGAAGACCAAGATGTTGTGGTTACCGTTCCTGCTTCCTTCGATGAGACAGCACGTAAGCTAACACTCGAAGCCGCAGAACTGGCGGGCTTAGGTAAGATTCTATTACTCGAAGAGCCGCAAGCCGTTTGTTATGACTGGTATGCCCGTCACCAACAAACCGCAGCAGATGAACTTCAACAAATCCCACTGATTCTAGTGTGTGATGTTGGAGGTGGTACCACCGATTTAAGCTTAATTGAAGCCAAATTCGATGCGAACAGCGACGGTAATAACGAGCTCGCACTCGACCGTATTGGTGTTGGTGAACACTTGATGCTTGGTGGTGATAACCTCGATTTAGCCCTTGCCCACCTTGCAGAGCAACGCTTCAATCAAAACAAAAAGCTGAATGCCTCTAGCCTAACCAAACTGATTCAACAGACTCGCGCCGCAAAAGAGAGCCTGCTTTCTGCCAATGCGCCCGATGATGTAAAGATCACCATGCTGGGCAGCGGTTCAAAACTGCTTGGCGGTACTAAGAGTATTGGTTTAACTAAACAAGAAGTCCATCAAATCGCATTGGAAGGTTTCTTCCCGCTTTCTGAGTTTACTGAAACACCCGACAAACGCCGCAGTGCTGTGGTTGAGTTTGGTCTGCCTTACGTGGCTGACCCTGCGGTGAGTAAGCACGTTGCAGAATTCCTAGCAACGCACCAACAAGTGTCTAAAGCCGCATTGGAAAACTCAGACTCTATTGAGTTCGATGACACCAAACCTGCAATTCCAGTTGGCGTGCTGCTCAATGGTGGTGTGTTTAACAGTGAACTGGTAACAGAGCGAATTACTCAGCTACTGGGCAACTGGAACGGTTCTCCTATCACAGTGCTTGATAACCCTCATCCAGATTGGTCTGTTGCCCTTGGCGCGGTTGCCTTTGGTAAAGCACGCCGCGGTGCACAGCTGAAAATCGGTGGCGGTGCTGCCCGTTCTTACTTCTTGCATCTGCAAGAGAAAAACAAGATGGGTAAAGCGCTTTGTCTGCTTGCCAAAGGAACCGAAGAAGGCCAAGAGATACGCTTGAACAGCCGTCGTTTCTCGCTGACTTTAGGCGAACCGGTACGATTTAATCTTCTGACTTCAACACACGATCAAATTGCTCATGACACCGCTATTCAAAATGGTGTGATGGTCAATGTCGACGCTGACTTGTTCTCCCCTCTTCCACCGTATATTTCTACACTGGAAGGTTCAGGTACTGCAGAGCTCCAAGCCAACCAAAAAGAACGCGTCGAAGTATTGCTCGCGTGTCAATTAACGGAAGTCGGCACACTGAAAATGGAATGTGTGAGTACAGAAGATGACTCTAAACGTTGGTTGCTCGAGTTTGAAGTAAGAAACAAGCAAGGTGATGAGTCTGATACCGCTAAACTTCACCCAAGACTGGATGAATGTAAGGAATTGATTTCTCGTCTGTACAGCGGCAACAAGAAGAGTGCTGAATCAAAAGAGATCAAAACACTATCGAAAGATCTTGAGAAGCGACTCGGTAAGCGTGATGAATGGGATTTCACGACCCTTCGTCATCTATTTGATACCTTCTCATTAGGTCGTAAACGTCGTCGCCGCTCAGAAGCACACGAGAAGAACTGGCTACGTTTGGCGGGATACTCGCTACGTCCTGGCTTTGGCGATCCGACTGACTCATGGCGTATCGAACAGATTTGGGGCCTTTACCAACAGAACATTCAGTTCAAGAACCACCAAGGCTGGACAGACTGGTGGGTATTCTGGCGTCGTGTCGCTGGTGGGCTAAACCAAGAGCAGCAAGAGAGTATCTTGGCTGACATCGCTAAATACCTTCACCCAGGTGCAATGAAGAACCCTAAGACAGCCAAAGATGCGCAAGATAATGGTTATGAAGCCATGGTCCGTTTAGCGGCGTCACTTGAGCAACTTGAGGTTGAAGACAAAGTGCTGCTGGCAAGTTGGTTCTTAAGCAAAGCGATCAACCATAACCAATTTGAACAGGCTCACTGGTGGGCGCTAGGACGATTAGCATCAAGAACGCCTTTGTATGGCAGCCAACACAGCGTAATTCCTAGAGAGCAAGCTGAACAGTGGTTACCAAAACTGCTTGAACAGAACTGGCAGAAAGAGCAGATGATCGCCTTCGCAGCGGTGATGATTTGTCGAAAAACCGGTGACCGTCAGTTTGATATCTCTGACGACTATCGCAATCAAGTGATTGAGAAGCTTAAGCAAAGCAAGGTACCTGACTCATGGTTAACACTAGTGAGTGAAGTGACTGAGCTTTCTGAGAGTGAATCTAAGCGTGTGTTTGGTGATGCGTTACCAAGCGGATTAAGCCTAATCAATAACTAGGTTTGAAAACGATTAGCTTTCGTTGCTAATGGTAAAGAAGCTAGCAAGAAAAGAAAAAGCCACTTTCGATTCGTTGAAAGTGGCTTTTTTATTGGTGGCTTAAGGCTGGTATGTGTAATCGACTTATAGCTTTTTGGTTAAGAGCCTTAGCCGTGTTGCAGTTCATCATTGTTAATGTTTGGTTCCAGTTGGGTTGATAGGAAAATCCGTATTTTCATAAATGTCAGATAGTTTTTTCGGTTTATTCTCTTTTGCTCCTTTGTTCGATTGATTATGAGTTTCGCTTAAAAGCCATTCCTCATGCATTTTTGCTGAATCCAAAAACTCTGGATCCTCCATTGCTTCCTTGCGAAGTTTATTTACACGTTCGAGAGTATCCCAAATCATAATACTTCACCTCCACTAAGGCAGTAATATAAAGATAGCTCAACCCCATGAAACTTCAACTAACCCAATGAGATAGCGATCTCAATTTCGTAATTCACTCGCTTTAAATGAGTGGATATGGTCACCTTTAGTTGGGCTCAAATAGTGGGTCTTTCCCCATGATCTTCGAAGATCATTAGGCACAAAAAAAGCGAGCTCGATGCTCGCTTTTTGTTTTTCTATCTGTTGATCGAAACACCAACACTCACTCGATTAAATCACACCGAGATTAAGCACGGTTACCGATTTTCACCTTGCCATTGGTAGCAAACCAAAGGGCTTCTGAACGACGACGACCGATTAAAATCGGGCCATCATCGTAGAACAAAAAGTTCTTCCAATGCTTCTTGAAAATCGCCCATTTGGTTTCAAGAACATTGTACTTTTCATAACAAAAATAAACAGTTACGTCATCTTGCCAATCAATAAAGTTAAGAATCTCTTCTGGCATTTCAGGCTCATCCGCTTCCCAATGCGCCATCCAGCTGATCTCTTCATTCCAGTTCGATGCTTTGCTTGGCCAGTCTTGCGAGCTCAGTCGTTCTGCGTCTGGGCTTTGAGGGCTCACGTTCTCTTTCCAGAACTGAGAAGCTCTCGCCTGTGTCATTGGCTTAATCTTTTCCAAGTCCTCTGCCGGCAGCGGCATTGACTGGTGTGTGAAAATCCATTTTCTTTGGTATTCGTCCAAAGTTGTGTATGACATCAAAATTCCTCAAATATCTTCTCAGGCTGATGGATTTACCATGCCTATCTGTTCTTTTTGATGCAGTGACGGTTTCATTTTATCTATGTCGTCACTGCCTCTAAATCTGTATTTACGCTTAATTGGTACTTACGCCTAATGACTATTGATCTCTATACAGCGCGTCTATCTTCCCAGTTTGGGTTAACTAATGCCGTCAGTATATGGTCTTCCCATTTACCGTTAATCTGTAGGTAGTCTTTAGCAAAACCTTCTCGGACAAAACCAAGATGTTCTAATACACCAGCACTGCGTTCGTTGTGAGGCATGTAGCCCGCCATTAAGCGGTGCATGTTCTGCACATCAAACATGTAGTCTTTGGCCATGCTCAAACCTCTGCGCATGTAACCGTGGCCTTGTGCACTTTGCGCCAATGAGTAACCGACATTACAAGCGTAGAACGGGAAACGCGACAAATTACTGAACGATATGGTGCCTAACATTTCATTAGAGTCAGCGTTAATCAGTAAACAGTAATAGCCTAGCCCCATTTTATGAAGCTCGTTTAACTTAATCAGTCGCTGCGCCCAACTCGCTCTATCAAAGAACGCGTCTTCGCGAATCGGTTCCCAAGGTTTCAGATACTCTCTGTTAACCTGAAAGTACTCGCTGATCATGCCAGCATCATCGATTTCAGCCGTGCGTAGAATCAGATTACCATCATGCTTATAAATGCGCTCTGGTGTACTCAAATCTTCCATAATCTTGTTCTTATTCGATCAGTTCTTTCTGATACCGTAATCACGAAGCTTATTCGCAATTGAGGTATGAGATACATTCAAACGTTTTGCTAGCTTACGGCTTGATGGGAAAGACTGATAAAGCTTCTCTAGAATCTGAGATTCATAGTCTTTCATGATTTCATCGAGCGAACCATCTAAGCTCAGGTTCGCCATTCCTGCCGTCATTGTTTCAAGCTGTGGCAAGTGGAATTGCTCAACCGTTAGCGTGTCTGAATCCAACTCTGTTAGTGCGCGTAGAACCATGTTGTCTAACTGACGAATGTTGCCCGGCCATTGGTAATTACCAAGCTGGTCGACTAACTCTTGAGTCAATTTTGGTTTTAACATACCTAACTGCTGCGCGTACTTTGCAACGAACAGTTCCAATAGCGGTGCTACGTCGTTTGAGCGCTCACGCAATGCAGGGATAGACAGAGTCAGTACATTCAAGCGGTAAAACAAATCTTCACGGAACGAACCCGAGTCGGCTAATTCAGAAAGACGGTGGCGCGTTGATGCAATAATACGAACATCAGCGTGCATCTCTTCTTCTTCACCAACACGACGGAATGAACCATCTTGTAGGAAACGCAGCAATTTGATTTGTAGATGCGGGCTCATCTCGCCAATTTCATCTAAAAATACGGTACCGCCATTCGCTTGTTCGAAAATACCTTTATGACCTTGCTCATGGTTGAATGAACCCGGCGCATGACCAAACAATTCCGTTTCCGCTACGTCATCAGGCATCGATGCACAGCTTAGAATCAAGAATGGGAAAGACGATCGATTTGAACGGTTATGACACGCTTTTGCCAACATCTCTTTGCCTGTCCCTGTATCGCCTTCAATTAATAGAGGCTGATCCAGCATAGCCAATTTCTTAGCTTGGCTGATCAAGGCTTTATGGCGATTAGAGACACCAACAAAGTGTTCGAAACCAAGGTTGTTCTGTTCTGGGATTAAATCTGGCGAGTTCATCTCTTGATTACAAGAGCGAATCGTCATTACTGCGCTTGCCAGTACCGCTTCGTTGACATCACCACCAAGGTAAATCGGCAGGATCTCAATAGAGAAATCTAAGCCATCCAACACGACAACTTCACGATGGCGCGTTACATCGCCTTCGATCCAGCGAGCAAAGTTAAAACTAGGAACAAACGTCGCGAGCGGTTCACCGATGACTGCGTCTTCTTGCTTATTAAAAAGGTTCAATGCAGCGTGGTTAGCCATATCGACTGAGCCTTTAAGGTCAATCGCAATAACAGGATCAGGTAGGTTTGCCAGCAGAGCAATCAGCTCTGTGTTATGCCTTTCGCTTGGCATAAATTGGATTTTACGTACATCCTTCACACCTGAAATTCGGCGAATTTCAGCCATAAGTTCACTAAAAGCATCAAAATCGATATCAGGGCAGTTTAGGTAAATAATACCTTTAACATCAATTTCGATTCCTCTTAAATCAATGCTTTTTGAGGCCAAGATATCGAGCAACTCACGTGTTAAGCCGAGTCTGTCTTCACACAATACTTCAAGACGCACAAATAGTCCTATTATAGGTGTCAGGATAAGTTGACAGTAGTGTGGATTAAGCTCTGAGTTCAGTCAAGAAGAAGAGTAAACATATGTTTACTCTTCTTCTCAAACTATTGAGCTTTAAATGCTTTATTTGAGAGTGATACGCTTTATTTCTGAAAGGACGGCTTTGCGGAGGTCTGCCAGTTTTACTTTTCTCTCGTTATGCCAAGGCATAGGTCGAAGCAATGTCATGGCTTTTAGACCCAGTCTTGCAGTAAGAATACCAACACCTAGCCCCTGCCCTGCTCGAGCTGAGACTTTGCCTGCAAGATCCATCGAGACGAGATCCATACTTGCATCAATTGCGAGTTCACTGGCTCCCGCTGCTGCCATGTTGATTAACACCAATTTAAATAGCTTAATCCTAGACCAGTAGCCAAGCTCAATGCCATACACATCAGCAAGCTTGTCGATCATGGTGAAATTTCGCCAAGCCACCAGCAACATATCAGCCGCCGCCAATGGACTCACTGCAACCAAAGCCGCCGATTCGGTCGAAAACTTAGTGACGATTTGAGTCGCTACTTTGTCTTGTTGACTCACGACTAACGCATCGTACATATCCAACACTTCTGCATCACTGTGTGCTGGGTTAATGCTGTTTCGCCACTTATCGTACGAAGGAGACTCAGCGATAATGCCACCTTGCTTGGCGATGTTTTCACAGAACGCTTTGCCCTTGCCGACACTTTGACTTTGGAGTAGCTCTTCACTCTGCTCTTGCACACTAAAGTGATCTTTAAGTGAACGCAGTTTCCACAGCTCTTTGCCTATTGCGCCTAAACCCAATGAAGCAATGGCAGCAATAAAGCCTGCCCAACCTAACGCAAGCCAATCAGCAGTTTGAATTGCGGTAATGACCGATTCAATTGCTTGCCATCCAACTAGGCCAGAAAAAGCGACCAATAAACCCGTTCCAAACCACTTCTTCTTTTTGCTCGGTCGAATCACTTGTTCCAATTGCTGCTCAGCTTCACCATCAAGTTCGGCTTCCACTTGCGGTGCGACAGGGACAAATTTCTCTTGCTCTGTGAACAGTTGTTGAGCACCTAAATCCGGGCCAACGTCACTCTTGTCTTGCTCATCAAAAGAGGTCTTCAACGGTTCATTAAAGACCTGCTTTGTTTTTAATTCACTCATTTTGATTGCCTCAATTACTTCAACTTGTCGCCAATGAGATACTCTAAAACCTTGTCGACTCTTAGATGTTGGCAAGGCTCATCGGAATGTTGCTCCATCGGTCTAAAGCTCGTGAAATCAAACTGGTTGGTTTCCCAATACTGTTTGTTGGGCAACTTACGCGGCACCTCTCCCGGATACATGGTTTGAGGGACATTATCCAAAGTCACACCTTGCAACGCCGGAACATTGTCTGAGCCAGACGAGATATAACCCGCGCTGGTCGCTTGAATAGACGCGATACTCATACAACTCATGTCGATGTGTTCAAACGCCGCCTGCTGCCAAGCCGGATGTACCATCTGTTGTAACAGTGACACCAAGTTCGGATGTTGATCCGGTGTCACGTGGTCAGCCTTGGTGGCTGCAAACAAGATCTTGTCGATCTTCGGCGCAAATAAACGTCTTAAGATATTGCTTCGACCGTACTTAAAGCTCTTAAGTAACTGTTCTAACGCGCCACGCATATCCATGAAAGAGTCATAGCCCGCATTAAGTGGCTGTAAGCAATCCACCAACACGATTTGTCTGTCGAACGTCGCGAAGTGATTCTTGTAGAACGCTTTCACTACCTTCTGTTGATACTCTTCATAACGCGCTTTCAGTACCGCATAGTTACTTGTTTTTGAGAACTTACCCTCAGGTGCGAGACACGGGAAGAATTGCAACACAGGCGCGCCTTCAAGCTCACCCGGTAATACGAATCGACCCGGTTGTACCCAATGCAGTCCGTTACTTTTACAAGTATGAAGGTACTGGGTGTAGCTATCGGCAATCGCGACCAGTTTCTTTTCGTCCGCTTCTGCTAGCAAATCGATATCACCACGCATTACGTTCCACTGTTGCGAGTAAGTTTCTCTGTCGCCTTTCAATGCGGCAAACTGAGATTGGCTCCAGGTATCGAAGTCCATATCCAGTAACGGCAAATCAAGCAACCATTCACCTGGATAATCGACAATATCGAGATAAAGGGTGCTGTTTTTACTCAGTAGCTTTTTTGCGCCCTTCGCAGGCTTATATTTGATGGCTAAACGAATCTCACTGACATCACGCGTTGGTACCGGCCATTCTGGTGGCTGTGCATTCAACGACTCCATCGCTTCATCATAAGAGAAGCGTGGAATCATCATGTTGTGTTGCGGGATGCGCTTTGCGCCAATAATTCTTCCATCTCTCGCAGATGCAAGCAGTGGCAAGTTTTTGTGGGTAGACGTATGAAGAAGCTGATTAACCAGCGAAGTAATGAATGCTGTCTTACCCGCACGAGAGAGCCCCGTGACCGCTACTCGAATATGAGAATCCGTTCCTCTGCTTATAAAGTCACTCATTTCTTGAGTTAGGTGTTTCATTTGAACGACTCCGTGATAGTTAGGCTAGCTGGTTATGATAATAGAAAGGCAAGCCTATGTTCTTTCCCCGTTGGGATAGTTTGTATGCTTTTGCTTATGTTGATGAGTATGCAATACACATTCTTAATGCTAGATGAATAAAAGCCCCTGACTACATTCATAATCAGGGGCTTTAGAATTTTTGCACGATATCCGACGTCTAATCGTCTTCAATCAACTTGTAGATAACAAACAGTGCAATCTCTGCAATTAGCCAAAGCGCACATGTAATCGTCACGTATTTATTATCAAAGATACTGATCCCTTTCAAGATCAGGTCGTAGCCAACAAAAGCACCAATCACCACTGCCAAGATAATCTGTAGGATCTGAATAAAACGAGGCATTCCTCTCTCCTATGTTCTTATATCAAACTATGTGTTTATCACTATATCATTGATAATAAGACAAAAGTGCAGATAATGCTGCACTTTTGTCTTTAACTTTCTGTCAAAAATTGCAATTCAAACGCTGAAGTTAGCGACAATTACGATTTTTTGGCGTCGATTAATTACGCTTTCTCAGCTTCAGCAATCTTCACTTTCCACGTGTCAGGGCCGATCTGGTGTGCGTTCACGCCGTTAGAGTCAACCGCTACCGTTACAGGCATATCTTCAACTTCAAACTCGTAAATCGCTTCCATACCGAGATCTTCAAACGCAACAACGCGTGCTTTTTTAATTGCTTTTGCGACTAAATAAGCTGCACCACCAACCGCCATTAGGTAAACCGCTTTGTGCTCTTTGATTGATTCAACCGTTGCAGGGCCACGTTCCGCTTTACCGATCATGCCCATAATGCCAGTTTCGTTCAGCATCATGTCAGTGAACTTATCCATACGTGTTGAAGTTGTTGGGCCCGCAGGACCTACCGCTTCATCACCTACAGCATCAACAGGACCCACGTAGTAAATGAACTTGCCTTTGAAATCAACGCCGGCTGGTAAGCCTTCGCCGCTTTCTAGCATGCCTTGAATACGTTTATGAGCAGCATCACGACCGGTTAAGATCTTACCTGACAGAAGAACCGTTTCGCCGGTCTTCCACTCTTGTACGTCTTCTTTAGTCACTTCATCAAGGTTAACACGACGTGTATTTGCGCCCGCTTCCCAAGTGATGTCTGGCCACTCTTCTAACTTAGGTGGCGTTAGCTCTGCTGGGCCGCTGCCATCTAGTGTGAAGTGAACGTGACGCGTTGCTGCACAGTTCGGGATTAAGCAAACTGGCTTAGATGCTGCGTGTGTTGGTGCTGTTTTGATTTTTACGTCAACCACAGTCGTTAGACCGCCAAGACCTTGTGCACCAATACCTAGCTTGTTTACACGGTTGAAGATGTCTAGGCGAAGCTCTTCTTCTGCGTTCTCAGGGCCTTTTTCGATAAGCTCTTGAATATCGATGTGTTCCATCAAAGATTCTTTCGCTAGTACCGCTGCTTTCTCAGCCGTACCGCCAATGCCTATACCTAGCATACCCGGTGGACACCAGCCTGCACCCATTGTTGGCAGCGTCTTCTCTACCCATTCTGCAATATCATCAGAAGGGTTCAACATAACCATCTTGGTTTTGTTCTCAGAACCGCCGCCCTTAGCCGCGATTTGAATTTCAACTTTGTTGCCTGGAATCATATTAATGTGGACAACCGCTGGTGTGTTGTCTTTGGTATTAATACGCTTACCTGCAGGGTCCATTAGGACAGATGCACGCAATGGGTTATCTGGGTTGTTGTAAGCTTGACGAACGCCTTCATCAACCATCTGTTGTACTGTTTGATCCGTTTCCCACCTAACATCCATACCGATGTTCACGAAACAAGTAACAATACCCGTATCCTGACAAATTGGACGATGGCCTTCCGCAGACATGCGCGAGTTGATAAGAATCTGAGCGATCGCATCTTTAGCTGCTTGGCTCTCTTCTTTCTCGTACGCTTTTTCTAGGGCTTGGACAAAGTCTAAAGGGTGATAATAAGAAATGTACTGAAGTGCGTCAGCGACACTGCTGATCACATCTTGCTTACGAATAACCGTCATTGCATGCCTCTTTATTGTTCTGGTTCCATGTGGGTTCACAGTTTGACTATATGTGCCAAATCGAATTAGGTGGTTTAGCTTTTTATTGTGTTGAGCTGTATTTAGTTGCTTTAGCAATCACTTGCATAGCTTTAAACTAAACCACTTGGATTACTCCGTTCTAATCAAGAACCCATTTTATTTTCAATTTATGATACTCTTGCTTCCTCTCACACGCCATGCAGTGATCGAACTCTTTGTCACAAATTAAACAAATGAATAACAACGAATTTCGCTCTATCCAAATCAAGCCGCTTGAATATCAATCAACTTTAGCTAAACAGCTGTTTTCCCATATTGAAAACCTGCCGTGGGCAATGCTATTACGCTCCGCTTCAGAAAGCCACGTTGATAGTCGATACGATATTTTAGTTGCTCAACCCATCGCCACCTTCGAGACAATCGGTGCAGAAACGACCGTTAATGTTAATGAGACGTGCGAGGTTTCAGACTCTGATCCTTTCGAACTACTCGACCAATATCAGCAACAATTATTGCCTGCGACTAAAGAGCACACTCAGTTGCCATTCGTTGGCGGCGCTTTAGGCTATTTTAGCTATGATTTAGGGCGCAGAGTCGAGACACTTCCATCACTCGCAAAGCGTGATATTGAAGCACCTGACATGGCAGTTGGCTTGTATGAATGGGCTGTTATCGTTGACCACCAATTGAAAACGGCGTGTATTGTCGGTAGCAATATCGATGAACATCATGATTGGCTAATGCAGCAGATGGCTCAATCACACCTATCACATGCGCCCTTTGGGTTAACCACACCGTGGCAATCCAATATGAGCGAAGAGAGCTACGCCACTAAGTTCGATAGTGTTCAAGAGTACCTGTTATCCGGGGACTGCTATCAGATTAACTTAGCTCAGCGCTTCAATGCCCAATACCAAGGTAGTGAATGGCTGGCTTATGACAAGTTAGAACAGTACAACTCAGCGCCCTTTTCGGGTTTTATCCGTTTGGCCGACTGCGCAATCATCAGTGTTTCGCCAGAGCGTTTCTTAGAACTCAAAGACAACGTCATTGAAACCAAGCCAATCAAAGGCACACGACCTCGTTCTGAGGACCCGATGATTGATAATGCCAACGCGCAAGACCTAGCAAGCGCCGATAAAGATCAGGCGGAAAACTTGATGATCGTCGACCTACTTCGTAATGACATTGGCCGAGTAGCAAAACCGGGCACAGTGCATGTACCAAAGCTCTTCGATATTGAAAGCTTCCCTGCCGTGCACCACTTAGTGAGCACGATACGAGCGGACCTTGATGACCAATACTCTGCAACTGACCTTCTGAGAGCCTGTTTCCCTGGAGGATCGATTACTGGCGCACCAAAAGTTCGCGCGATGCAGATCATTGAAGAGTTAG
Source organism: Vibrio sp. 10N.261.55.A10 (assembly GCF_041470825.1). NCBI lineage: Bacteria > Pseudomonadati > Pseudomonadota > Gammaproteobacteria > Vibrionales > Vibrionaceae > Vibrio > Vibrio sp. 10N.261.55.A10. The sequence goes on from NZ_JBFRNC010000071.1 coordinate 15,945, forward strand.
AACCGCATCGACGTTCAGCGTACTGCGGCAGTATTGGCTACATCAGCCGAAATGGCAGAATGGATACCAGTATTACCATTCGTACATTAGTCGCCGAGAACAACACGCTTTATGCTTGGGCTGGCGGTGGTGTGGTATTTGATAGTGATTGTGCTTCTGAATACCAAGAAACACTGGATAAGCTGAGTCGAATTCTACCGATACTTGAAGATTGCTAAACCTAGTGTCATTAACTGCGAGTTCCGTAGCTTAACGGCTAGCAAAAGTTCGATATAAAAAGAAACCGAAGGATCGTAAGATCACTTCGGTTTTTTAGTCTGTAAGTTAGAGTACATAACTCACAACGCTTTATTCGCGTGTTTAAGCGACCTTCACCGCAGATACACCCCACTTCTTAAGCATCTCTTTCAGATCGTTGGCGGTGTAAGGTTTACTCAAAATGTCATCCATCCCACACTGAATACAACGTTCGCGTTCTTCCAATGTCGTTCCGGCGGTCAGTGCCACAATAGATTTAACGTAACCCTTCTCTCTTAGCTTCTCTGTTGCTTCAAACCCGTCCATAACAGGCATTCTGCAATCCATGAATACAATATCGTATTCATTGTCTGACGCGAGTTCAAACCCTTCGACACCATTGCTTGCGATAGCAGGTTCAATCTCATGTTTACGAAGCATTTGCTGGATGATGATCTGGTTCATCTTAATATCATCAACCACCAGCACTTTAAGTAGTGACAATTCCGCCTCATACTCAAAGCCCTTGGCGACACTATCACTCTCTGCCGGAACATCGACAACTTGAAGAGGAATCGAGATGGTAAAGGTCGTGCCTGAACCAACGACACTGGTCACCCCAATATCACCATTCATCAGAGCCACCAGTTTGCGACAAATCGCTAACCCAAGTCCTGTACCCTCATAGTTCCGACTACTTGAGTTATCTGCCTGCGTAAAAGGTTCAAACAGCGTCTTATGTGCTGATTCAGCAATTCCGACTCCAGTATCTTCTACAGAGAAAACAAATTGGTTTTTGTCCCATTCGATATCGACATTCACATGTCCTTCTTCTGTAAATTTAATCGCATTACCGATTAAGTTCACAAACAGCTGAGTGATGCGCTCTAAATCACCTTGGAAATGGGAGGGAACATTTGACGCAACACTGATATTAAATTCAAGCTGCTTCTCGATTGCTCGATTGACGAAAATACTATCAATCGTGTTTCGCAAGTCATTCAGGGCAAATTTCTTTGGAATAAGCTCTAACATCCCTGCGTTAATTTTGCTGTAATCCAATAGATCATTAATGATGGTTCGGAGAAACTCTCCAGATTGGCTCAGGTTGTTCACTATCTCACGCTGAGAGCTATTCAGTTCGGTATCACTGATCAACTCGGCACTGCCTAGTAAGCCATTAAGTGGAGTTCTTAACTCATGATTAATCATGGCCACAAAGTCACGCGTTGCCCTTTCGGACTCTTCCGCTCGTTTACGTGATTCAATATTTCGGTTGATTGCTAGTTGATGGGTTAAGGCACTGCAGATAAGGTCCGTGACCAACAACAGTTGGCTTTGGATAAACTCGTAGTCTTGGTCTAACAACCTGACTCTGACGATTAACGCACCAACTATGACTTTTTCAACCTCTAAGGGCACGGTCAGTAGGTTGTCTTGCCAATGAGGTTCTTGAATGTCTTGCTCTAACACCTCGACAGTCTCATCGCCATAATCATAGGTCTGTAACTGAGGGATGAGCTTGGGAGGTAGAATCAAACGACTGGCTTCGATTAAGTAACTGTTAGTCACGTTGGTCGTTAGTTCAGATAGCATGACATCATCGAGATCATTTCTTAGAAACGCGCGCCCAAAATCAATCAACAGGTTGTCGATTTGTTCTTGGAATTCAATGCGGCGTATATTCGCGTTGGAGCGCTTTTCTAACTGACGCAAAGCAAGCTCAAGCTGTTGGTTAGCCTCGAACAGTTCGAGGCTCTTCTGTTCCAACAATCCTTCAGCCGCTTTCCTTGCCGCGATTTGACGCTTAAGCTTCTTCTCTAGGGCAGATGCCAGATCCATATTACTTTTCTACTTTGAGATTAAACCTAACCACGCTTTGGTCATCATTTTGTGGCGTCATCTCCACCGCGATAGATTCACCGTGGTATTCAGCACATCCTTCAATAAGCCCTAAGCAAACATGAGACATACACCTTGCGCTTTTGTAGTCAAAAACAAGTTGTGCTTCGTTCGTGGTGATAAAACTGAATTCAGGTGGCTCAGCATCTGGATAGAGCTTCTTCACTTCAACATGAATGTAACGCTCTACGTGCTGAATAAATTGAAAGGTGGTATTGCTGTGAGCAAGGCTCGCTTTATTCGGTAATGAGGCCAGTAAGTTCTTAAATACAGACTGCCCAAACACGCGTTGCAAGCTTGCCGCATCAATATCGGTTTTCTTACTCAAGTTGATAATCAACCTGACAAGGTCTTTGTGGTCGTAGCTGCCGACCGACGTATAGATCCCTTCATCTTCTGACATTTCTAGAACTTCTTCCAAAAGCTCTAGCCCAAACTTGTCTTCAACAAGCTCTAAAAATTCGGTGAATATGATTCCTTTCATCTCATACCTTTTCTTCTATTTCTTTTTAGAATGGTCCACTAAGTTATTGTTATCAAATTCTTAAACAAAAAATCTACGTTTCGTCACCCAATTTTATGACATGGGTAACGCTTACTCGCCTGTATGCACATATTGAATATAGCAAAAATCGTCATTTTGAGGAGATTCATCGGTAAACAGCCTCTCATGACGCCCAATTGATAACTAAAAGAGGGAAAGTGAATGAAGAAAAACTCGATATTGGTAATCAACCCACGGTTATGTCTATACTTAAAATCATAATAATCAATATATTGGCTTGATATGAATAAAGAAAACTTCCTTCAGCAATTCCAACTTAACCCTACCGTTGGCTATCATCCTGAGTCAGTAGAGCGTGTTTCGCACATCAGTGGCGAGCAATTACGTAAAGCGGCAGTGGTGGTAGGTTTAGTTGAAAGAGAAGATGGTTTACATGTCATTTTTACTAAAAGAGCGGCTCATTTAAAGCATCACCCCGGCCAAGTCAGCTTTCCTGGTGGTAAACACGAACTTTCTGACCCTTCTATGCAATTCACTGCACTCAGAGAGCTCCATGAGGAGGTGGGAATTCGATCGGATCAAGTTAAAATTATTGGGCAATTACCAGCATTGAGTACTATTAGTAAATTTTCTGTGACGCCGATTATTGCCATGGTCGATCCTGACTATGAAGCCATCATTGATGAGAACGAAGTTGCCTCAATTTTTGAGGTACCCGCTACCTATGTTTTAGACCAAGCCAAGTTACACAGCCACACTGTTAACTTTAAACAAATCAAGCATCGGGTTTTTGCGATGCCTTTCCAAGAGCACCTAATTTGGGGCGTTACGGCGCAAATTATCCAATCGCTGCAGCAACACGTACTGCAACGAATCACATAGCAACTACGTTTTGTTTAATCTCTGTTAACAAAATCCAGACTTTCTATGGAACAGATTTATTAATGCAATTTTACGCAAACGTTTCCCTGGTATAAATCTATACAACCCCGCCTTTCGCATAAATAAAACTAATACCAGGCATAAACATAAATCACATGTAGCACGCTATTTTCGTGATCAAAAATTCGTTTTTCGCATATCATGTGACACGCCGTTTCATTACATGATTTAGATCTATTTTTTGCAGAAGAAAATTCTGCAGAATTAGCCCCGACTTATTTCCTGTTCCCAAAAAATGAGTAATTTAACATGAACACAACAACTTCTTCGGCAAATGCCGTTAAAGATTCAAGCAAGTTTAACTATAAAGATTTTACCTGGTGTTTATCACTATTCGGTACAGCAGTTGGTGCTGGCGTACTATTCCTTCCAATCAAAGCTGGTGCGGGTGGTTTTTGGCCATTAGTTATCCTAGCTCTAATTGCGGCACCAATGACTTGGTTCGCACACAAATCTCTAGCTCGTTTCGTACTGTCTGCTAAAAACCCTGAAGCTGATATTACAGACACAGTTGAAGAGCACTTCGGTAAGACTGGCGCAAACATTATTACTTTTGCTTACTTCTTCGCTATCTACCCGATCGTTCTTATCTACGGTGTTGGTATCACAAACACAGTTGATTCTTTCCTAGTAAACCAAATGGGTATGGAATCTATTCCTCGTCCTCTTCTTTCTGGTGCACTTATCCTTGCTATGACAGCAGGTGTTGTATTCGGTAAAGAGCTGATGCTTAAAGCAACTTCAGCAATGGTTTACCCACTAGTATTCATCCTACTAGCGCTATCTTTTTACCTAGTTCCTGATTGGAACACTTCAATGATGGACGTAAGCCCAGAATGGTCAACAATGCCTTCTATTATCTGGCTTGCTATTCCAATCATCGTGTTCTCTTTCAACCACAGCCCAATCATTTCACAGTTCTCTAAAGAGCAACGTCGTGTATACGGTGATGACGCAGTTAAGAAAACTGACGCGATCACTGGTGGCGCAGCAATGATGCTGATGGGTTTTGTAATGTTCTTCGTATTCTCTGTAGTGCTTTCTCTATCTCCAGAGCAACTAGCAACAGCACAAGCACAGAACATCTCTGTTCTTTCTTACCTAGCAAACGTACATGAGTCTCCACTTATCTCTTACATGGGTCCTCTAGTAGCGTTCGCAGCGATTACTTCTAGCTACTTCGGTCACTTCCTAGGTGCTCACGAAGGTCTTGTTGGTCTAATCAAGTCTCGCTCTGGTTCTTCAGTAAGCACTATCGAAAAAGCATCTCTAGCGTTCATCGTTGTTACTACTTGGATTGTTGCGGTAGTTAACCCAAGTATCCTAGGTATGATTGAAACAATGGGTGCTCCAATGATTGCAGCTATCCTGTTCCTAATGCCTGTATTCGCGATGCAAAAAGTACCAGCAATGGCTAAGTACAAAACTTCAGCACCTGTACAAATCTTTACAGCTTTATGTGGTCTAGCGGCTATTAGTTCTGTAATCTACGGCGCTCTTTAATCTCAAGCCCTTTTTATAAGATGGCATCCATCTTATATCACGAGATTAGACAAAAAATATAATGATAATAAATGAGCCTCCCTACTCCCCTTGGGAGGCTCTCTTTTTGAGGTAATCGCTATGATTAGTGTATTTGATATCTATAAAATCGGTGTTGGTCCATCGAGCTCACACACAGTTGGACCAATGAAAGCGGGTAAAGAATTTATTGATGACCTACGTTCAATGGGAAAATTGCGCGACATCACTAAAATCACCGTGGACGTATATGGATCACTATCACTGACAGGGAAAGGTCACCACACAGATATCGCAATCATCATGGGTCTTGCTGGCAATACTCCTGAGCGTGTTGATATCGATTCTATTGCTGGCTTCATTGCTCGCGTAGAAGAAACTGAGCGCCTTCCTGTTGGCATGCACTGTCATACAGTATCGTTCCCACGCGATGGCGGTATGAACTTCCACACTAGCAACCTTTCTCTACACGAGAACGGCATGAGCATTCATGCATGGGTTGGTGACGAAGTTGCATACTCAAAAACGTACTACTCAATTGGTGGCGGTTTCATCGTTGACGAAGAGAACTTCGGCAAAGAAGAAGAAAACCCAATCAAAGCACCTTACGAATTCACAACAGCTGAAGAGCTGGTTAATCAGTGCAAAGAAAGCGGTCTTTCTATCAGTACACTGGTTATGAAAAACCAAGCAGCGTTCCACTCAGACGAAGAGTCTCGCACTTACTTCGCTAACATCTGGAAAACTATGCGTGAGTGTATGGATCGCGGTATGAATACTGAAGGTATCCTGCCTGGTCCACTACGTGTTCCTCGCCGTGCAGCAGCACTTCGCCAACAGCTAATGACTTCAGAAAAAACAACCAATGATCCAATGTCGGTTGTTGACTGGGTAAACATGTTTGCTTTCGCAGTAAACGAAGAAAATGCAGCTGGCGGCCGTGTAGTAACGGCACCAACAAACGGCGCATGTGGCATCATCCCTGCTGTATTGGCTTACTACGATAAGTTCATCCAAACAGTGACAGAGAAAGATTACATCCGTTACTTCGCAGCTTCTGGCGCGATCGGTGGTCTTTACAAGCGTAACGCTTCAATCTCTGGTGCTGAAGTTGGCTGTCAGGGTGAAGTTGGTGTGGCATGCTCTATGGCTGCTGCTGGTCTTGCTGAGCTTATGGGTGGTAGCCCTGAGCAAGTATGTATGGCTGCAGAAATCGGCATGGAGCACAACCTAGGTCTAACATGTGACCCAGTTGCTGGCCAAGTACAAGTACCATGTATCGAGCGTAACGGTATTGCTGCAGTTAAAGCAATCAACTCGACTCGTATGGCGCTTCGTCGCTCTTCTGCTCCTACTGTTTCTCTAGATAAAGTTATCGAAACAATGCTAGAAACAGGTAAAGACATGAACGCTAAATACCGTGAGACATCTCAAGGTGGTTTGGCTGTTAAGGTTGTTTGTTAATCATTCTGAATTAATAAACCGATAATAAAAAAGGAACGCCGCGGCGTTCCTTTTTTGTATCTGAAGCTTTTGGAGCTAAAGCTTGGTGACTGATTGATTCAACCGACCAAATTGTTTTGTTAAATCACTTGCGAGATAAGCAGGAAACAACCAAACAGCAGTGAGAACAACATCATTGCGCTGCCACCTTCTGCTCGGTATCGGTCATCAGCAACTTTCATGAAGCGCTGCTTGTGAACCATAACCAGAGGAACAAACACCGCTAGGAACACCAAGATGATGCCTGCGTAATTCAGCACTTGTAGGAACTTGTCTGCAGCAAGCAATGAACCCGCCAACGGCAAGATAAAGCTAATGCAGTACGTTACCGCTGTATTTTGGTTGAACATGTCTTTGTTCTGGTTGAACAACGCCATTGCTACGCCAAAGAAAGAAGTCAACAACGCCAAGCCAGTGAAGGTAGACAAGACGTTACCCACCCAAGGAGACTGAGCCTCAAACGCCGCCATCAAATCTGATACGTTCTCAAAGCTACGGAATTGCTCTTCACTCAAGTTACCCACTACCGCAAACAACCAACACAAGTAACACACTAATGGGATCAGAGAACCGATGATCACCATGTTACGCAGCTGTTTGTCTGTCGCTTCGTGGTTGTAAGAAACCAAGGTTGGAATCACCACCATAAAGCCAAAGCTCGTAAACAGGATGGCACTGGTTTTGATTAGGTCAACGTGGTCATGGCTGGTTACCTGCATCAAGTTTTCTTGAGTCATGCTCGGCGCTAAGAAGGCCATGGTTGCAAACAAACTAGCAAGCATCACGAAGAACAATGCTCGATTGAGCTTATCAATCACACCAGTACCACTTGCGACTACTGCGCCAGCAAGCAAGGTAAACACGGTTTGGCTGGTAGTCGCGGTAATTTCGACGCCAAAGTTAGACAGTAACTTACTCAGCAAGTCACCTGCGCCCAGAATGTAAGCCATTAATAGGCAAATCAACAACGCGTATAGCAAGCCGTTGGTAAGCAACTGACCTTGTTTACCCAAGGTTTTTCGGGCAATAGAGTTTAATCCTAGACCGCCACCCGCTTTGATGGTCGCTTCTAGAAGTAGTAATGCTGCGTAAGTCGTACCGAAACAGATCAGTACCATAAGCAGTGTGCCGTAAAGCAATCCGAATTGAGCTAATACCATTGGGATCGCAAGCATACCAGCACCGAGAGCGGTACCAGCGATAATTAGGGAGCTACCCATCATTTTAATATTCATTGTTTTTAACTTATTTGTTTAGTTTTTATAGATGTGAGTCTTCGTTCATCGAGCGGATGACAAAGGAGTTCAGATAGAAATAAAGTTATAAAACGAATAACAATAGGAGCGATAAGCGGTAAAGAAGCGTGCAGAGACGTTGTCGAACAGGGCGTTCAAAGGGGAGCTTGTCTTAAAAGAGGTAAAACGAGAAGCGTGAGTAAGCATTAACTGATGTGGTGAACCTTCCGTAGGTTCAATAATCGGTGATGTAATCTTGAATTTCATGTATGTGTCCAATAAGTCACATTCCATAGTATTTGAAGCAGCGTATCCGTTGCTGCCCTACCTCTATCATAGAGGTCTTTTCATCTTATCGAATGAGCCTCGAAACACAACGCTATAACCACAATTTTTGCTATTAAATTGAACAAAACAACCATTTGGATATAAATTGACCACTAAGTCGTCTAAAACAATAGTCTTTATTGATAAAAGACAAGCGGACAAATACATCGAGCTAATTAACAACCTAGGCTTTTCTAATTATCAGCACAATCAAAACTCGATGCTGCACTTCAATTTTCCCAAAACAACAGTCTGTTTTAAGAACAGCGAGGAGCTTGAAGCGCGTTCCATTTCAACATCAGGTTCCGCACAAACTTGCTACATCACAGAAGCATAACCACAACCGGAGTGTGGTCACACAATTCGTTATACCCCATAGGTGGTAGGAATTCTTACTAGTACAGTATTTGCGTCATTATAATTAATAAAAACAAACACCTTATGCGCTCAACAATCACCTTTAAAATCCTAGTGGCCCTCGCCATCGTGTTCACCTTTTTGCTGGCAATATCGACCTATTTCCAATATTCGCAACAAAAGCAACTTGTAAACTCAGTGTTAAGTGAGCAGCTTCACGACAAAGCAAGTAACTACTTCGATAGCCTCAATATGATGATGCTCACCGGCACCATGGCACAAAAAGAGACCCTTCGTCAGAAAGCACTGGCTCAAGAAGGCATTGAAGACGTTCGTGTTTTACGCGCCGACGCTGTCAGCAAGTTATATGGCCCAGGTAATGACAACCAAACACCGGTTGACGATATTGATAAACGAGCGCTAGCGGGCGAAACCGTTATCGAACCTTTTTCTGCTGATTGGGGCAAAGGCTTGGTTATTGCTCTGCCAATGAAGTCGAGTGAAGATTACCGAGGAACCAATTGTGTCGCCTGTCATATGGCACCAGAAGGTGAAGTCTTGGGTGCGATTCGTCTCGAATATAACCTTAACCATGTTAACTCGCTGATTAACACTCAAACCATGGCTGCTATTGGCATTATGGCAGTGATCTCGTTTGCCGGATTTGTCCTTACGATGGGATTAATTCGTAAGATTATCGTGCGCCCGCTGCAACAGACTTCTCGCTTTATGACCCAAGTCAGCAACGATAAAAACCTATCCACTCGCCTGCCGGAACAAAGCAAGGATGAGATTGGCACGCTGGCTAACTCCATCAACTCGTTCATGGGAACCGTATCTGACAGCTTAGAAAAGGTACAAAGCACCTCGCACAAGTTAAATGCGTCTGCCAACCAACTGACTAGTGTCGCGCAAATTACCGAGCAAGCCGCCAGCGACCAGCAAAGCGAAACCGCAGAAGTGCAACACAATGTCGAAGGAATACAGGCACAGCAAGTCAATGTAGAACAAGCGACTTTAACAGCTTCAGAGCTTATCAATCACACCGCTGATGTGGCGTGTAAGAGTGCCAACCAAGCACACGAAGCAAGCAGTGAGATAAAAAACCTCGTTAGCAGCATAGAAGAAGTGAAACACAAAATACTGACACTCAATGAGCAAACCGGAGAGGTCTCTTCAATATTGAGTGTGATTCGTGGCATTGCTGACCAAACCAATCTTCTGGCCTTGAATGCAGCAATTGAAGCGGCACGTGCGGGAGAACAAGGTCGTGGGTTTGCGGTGGTGGCTGATGAAGTTCGCCATCTTGCATCACGAACCGCTGAAGCAACAGGCAGTATTGAGTCAATCATTCATCAGTTCCAGCAAGGCAGCGAAGAGTCGCTGACTTCTGCCGATCGCGTTTGCGAACAAGCCCATCAAAGCTCAACCGATATCGACGCACTTTCAATTGAAATGAATGGTGTGGTCGAAGAGATGAAACAGGTGCTGGCTCACGCACAGAATATTCAGCAGCAAACGCAATCCACCACACAAGCGACTCAAGATGTTCAACAAAAGGTTGAAACCATCACCTCTCACGCCAACAACACATCGCAATCCGCGGCTGAAACTCGCAACATCAGCAATGACTTAGAAGAGCTATCTGATCATCTTGAATCGCTGATTAATCAGTTTACTTTGTCGAGTACAAAGAAGAAGTCATAGATCGCCAACAAAAAAGCGCTCAACAATGAGCGCTTTATCTTCATAGCAACGTCTAATTCAGGCTTTCAGGCTTTCAGGCTTTAAAAGAACCGTAAACCAAGATTAGTGCGTAATGGAAACCGCGGTTAAGTCTTTATGCTTGTGATACATCGCGTGTTTGACTATCAGGTTCGCACTCACGCTATCCATTCCTGACACTTCAACGTAAGCCCCTTTTTTACGGAACTTGAACACAACCTTATCAAGCGCCTCGACCGAGGTATTATCTAAGAATGACGCATCCGATATATCGATGGTCACTAAAGAGGTCGCGTTGTCATAATCAAATAAGTCGACAAACGCATCTGACGAAGCAAAGAAGACATGGCCTTTTACTCGGTGAATGGTGTGCATTTCGTTTGTCACGACTTCATCGGATATAAACACCATGGATTTGCTGGCATGTGCATAAAACAGAGCCGACAGCACCACGCCAACCGCAACACCTATTGCTAAATTATGAGTAAACACCACCACCGCCACGGTTGCTAGCATGGTTACATTGGTTGGCAGTGTGTGATCTTTAAGCTCAACAATGGAACGCCATGAGAATGTGCCGATAGAAACCATGATCATCACAGACACTAAAGCGGCCATCGGTATCAGCTTCAACCAATCAGAAACAAACACCACCATTAGCAACAAAACCACCCCAGCGATCATGCTGGACAATCGGGTTAAGCCACCTGATTTGATGTTAATGATCGACTGACCGATCATTGCGCAGCCCGCCATTCCACCAAAAAGGGAAGCCACGATGTTCGCAACGCCCTGCCCTTTACACTCATTGTTTTTATTGCTTTCAGTATCAGTCAGGTCATCGACTATGGTCGCTGTCATCAAGGATTCCAACAAGCCAACCAGAGACAGAGCAATCGAATATGGCAGGATGGTTGCAAGCGTCTCAAACGTGAATGGAATATTAGGAATCAAGAACACAGGCAGTGAATCGGGAAGCTTTCCCATATCGCCAATCGTTCTCACATCTAAGCCGAAGAGCAAACTAATGATTGTCAGAGCAACAATCGCGACCAGTGGGGAAGGTATTGCACGACCAAACTTGGGAAAATAAGGAAGCAGATAAATGATCGCCAAACCCAAAGCGACTAACACGTAAACGCTTGACGGGAAGTTGATTAATTCAGGAAGTTGAGCCATGAAAATTAGAATGGCGAGCGCGTTAACAAATCCAGTAATCACCGATTTGGAAACGAAATTCATCAGGTTACCAAGCTTGAGATACCCAGCTGCGATCTGAATGACGCCAGCTAGAAATGAAGCGGCGAGTAGATATTCTAGTCCGTGCTCTCTCACTAAAGTGACCATTAGTAGCGCCATAGCGCCTGTTGCACCGGAAATCATTCCCGGACGACTGCCAACCAAAGCAGTGACGACACAAATACAGAACGAGGCATAGAGCCCTACTTTAGGGTCAACGCCTGCAATAATTGAAAATGCGATGGCTTCAGGGATCAATGCGAGTGCAACCACAATCCCAGATAATGAATCTCCTTTAACGTTTGATAACCAATGTTTTTTTAAATAATTAAGCATGTAATTCTCTTTTACTTGTACAGCCAGTCCTGCCTTGTTGAGACATAATTTGATCGACTGTTTTTCTTGAATGAGCGAGCGCTCGAAAAGTGCGGGTGTAGAGAGAATGCAGGGGTTAAGGCGGCGTAATTAACACGTAGATATTAAACTCCTCTTGTACTTTAGTGGGAAATTAAGAAGGTGATCAAGTCCAAAATGACTGAATCCGCGCCAATATAGAGTGAGTCTCAACACAATCACACTCCCATTATTGAAAACAAAGGTTTCGATTACCCCATGCTCGTTCAGCAGCTCACATAGGGTGAAAGGTAAGGCTGACGCTAAGATCGAACAAAAAACACACCCTCAAACCTATTTATCGTCAGTAGACACAATATTTCTTTCACCAAGCAAGAATAAAGGTTGAAGCTGTCGGTATGACAGGTAATATGTTCAATCGATTTAAAAAGTTTATACAACTTAATGTTTCGGCTAATTATTGTGCAAATGTATATTTATTTGCAGCAATGCCAGAGACTTTGAGTTGAATTTGTCCCTCAATGGAGAATGAAATCAACATGACTTACGCGCCTGTAACAGACGTACTTGGCGGCAAGCTAGCGGTAGACAGTGAAGTAACTGTTCGCGGCTGGATCCGTTCACGTCGTGATTCCAAAGCTGGAATCTCTTTCCTTGCCATTTATGACGGCTCTTGTTTCGACCCGATTCAGGCCGTGGTTCCTAATAATCTTAATAATTACGAAAACGAAGTATTAAAGCTAACAACTGGCTGCTCTGTTGAAGTAACGGGTAAGATTGTTGAGTCTCCTGCGAAAGGTCAAGACTTCGAACTAGCAGCAACTGACGTTAAAGTTGTAGGCTGGGTTGAAGACGCTGACACTTACCCAATGGCTAAGACGCGTCACTCTATCGAGTACCTTCGTGAAGTTGCTCACCTACGTCCACGTACAAACGTGATTGGCGCAGTAGCACGTGTACGTAACTGTCTATCTCAAGCGATTCACCGTTTCTACCACGAGCAAGGTTTCTTCTGGACTTCTGCTCCGCTTATTACTGCATCTGATGCAGAAGGCGCTGGTGAAATGTTCCGTGTTTCTACGCTAGACATGGAAAACCTACCACGCACTGAAAAAGGCGACGTAGACTTCAACGAAGATTTTTTCGGTAAAGAGACGTTCCTAACAGTATCTGGCCAACTTAATGCTGAAGCTTATGCTTGTGCACTAAGCAAGGTTTACACGTTCGGTCCTACGTTCCGTGCTGAAAACTCAAACACAAGCCGCCACCTAGCTGAGTTCTGGATGGTTGAGCCTGAAGTTGCGTTTGCAGACCTTAACGATGTAGCGAAACTGGCTGAAGACATGCTTAAGTACGTTTTCGCTGCTGTTCTTGAAGAGCGCCGCGACGACCTTGAGTTCTTCGCTTCTCGCATCGACAAGCAAGCAATTACTCGTCTAGAGCAATTCGTAGACGCTGATTTCGCACAAGTTGACTACACTGACGCAATCCAAATCCTACTAGACTCTGGTAAGAAATTTGAGTTTGACGTTGAGTGGGGCATCGACATGTCTTCTGAGCATGAGCGTTACCTAGCTGAAGAGCACTTCAAAGCACCTGTTATTGTTAAGAACTACCCGAAAGACATCAAAGCTTTCTACATGCGCTTAAACGACGACGGCAAAACAGTTGCAGCAATGGACGTACTTGCACCAGGCATCGGTGAAATCATCGGTGGTGCACAACGTGAAGAGCGTCTAGACATTCTAGACGAGCGTATGATTGCTATGGGTATCGACCCTGAGCACATGAGCTGGTACCGCGACCTACGTAAATACGGTACAGTGCCACACGCTGGTTTCGGTCTTGGTTTCGAGCGTCTAGTATCTTACGTAACAGGTATGGGTAACGTTCGTGACGTGATTCCATTCCCACGTACACCACGCTCTGCAAACTTCTAATTCGAAACCTATTCGATATTAAAAGTTAAGAACAAACAAAAACCTCCGCACTTGCGGAGGTTTTTTTATGTTCGGAATAAAACGAGTCCAGATGCTTCTGCGTGCCACTATCTGAGACTCATTATTTCAAAAGCTAATCCACATCTTGGTCGATAGCGTATTTTATTGCAAGACCGCAAATTGCCATCATAACGAATGGGATCGCGGCAGTGGTGTATTCCGCCCACGCCATATCAGCGAATGCTTTTGCCAGCAGTACGTGGCCGAGAATAAGCAGAAGCGCACACACAATAGCGACAATAATCAGCTTAACTTCATTTCCCATAGTCATTTTCAACATAACGGTATCTCCAATATTTGGTCTACCGTTATTGAATCACAACTCTTTGGTCAATTAGGCGTACAGTTACCCCACAAACAACCCGTACAGTTGGAATGATTGTCTTTTTTATGAGGGACTTAAGGTTTTACGAATGCGTAAGTTGATGTGCCAGTTTGCCAAGCCAGATGAGCGCCTGTTCTTTCTCTTCTGTCAGTTCATAAGAGAAGTTCAATCGTATCGCGTTATCCACTCTGCCATGCTCACTAAACAGATCGCCAGATGCAACGCTAATACCTTGTTCGATAGCCAGTTGATGAAACTGTTGGCTGTCGAATTTTTCAGAAAAGCGAATCCATATCAAGTAACCACCAGCCGGCTCTTCAATCTCGATTGAATGCGGAAAGTACTGCTTAATGACATCGATAAATCGCTCTTTCCTGACGACAAGGTTTTTACGCAGTTTACGAAGGTGATTGTCGTAGCTTTCATGCGTTAAGAAATGAGCGACACCAAGTTGAACAGGAGCGCTACTCGATAACGTAGAAAGAAGCTGTAACTTTTGAATCGCGTCGTTAAAACGCGTGTTCACAACCCACCCTACTCGATAACCAGGACACAAACTTTTTGAATACGACCCACAAAGCAAGACGGAATCGGTCTTATCGAAGGCCTTTAGTGGCTTCGGCTTATGCCCTTCGTAATAAAGATCGCCATACACGTCATCTTCAATAATGTAGGTTCCATGCTGTTCTGCAATCTCTACCACACGGCGCTTTGCCTGTTCCGACAAACTGGTTCCCGTTGGGTTTTGAAAAGTCGTCATCAGCCAACACGCTTTAACATCTTGGTTTTGTAGCGCGTTTTCAAACTGCTCTATATTCAACCCATTGATTGGGCAAACGTCCACTTCGATAGGGTTAAGCCCGAGCCTCTCGACAGCCTGCAGAGCACCATAGAAGGCGGGAGACTCAATCACGACGTTATCACCCGACTTGGTGACCGTTTGCAGGCTCAAGTTGAGCGCTTCCATAGCACCCGACGTAATCACGATGTCTTGATGATTAACCGTAATCCCTTGCTGCAGATAACGCTGTGCGATTTGCCTTCTCAAGGACTCACTGCCCGGTGGTAAATTATTTATCACACTCGCGCCAGTCATCTTCCTACCCGCGCTGGCAAGGTTTCGAGTCAAGGTAGGTAACGGGAAAAGGTCGGGATCTGGGAATGCAGAGCCGAAAGGAATCACACCTTCGGCTGAACTCGACTTCAAGAAATCAAATAAGCGGTCATTAATGGCTTTCTTTTCACTAACGAGTGGCTGTGCGTAGTCAACGCCGTCCAGCCTTGGCGCTACAAAGTAGCCCGACTGAGGTTTAGCGATGATCCACCCTTCGCTTTCTAGCAACTGGTAGGCTTGTAAGACAGTACTATTGCTGACGTTGTAATTTCGACAACTCATGCGTACCGAAGGGATCTTCTCTCCGGATCGCCACGTATTGTTGGCTATCTGAGTTCGAATATCCTTTGCAAGCTCTTCATAACGCGCCATCTAATTGTACTACCTAGAGAAATTCTGTGAGCCGGTGATTTTATCACTTACGCCAACAACTATTGCTGCTATCCATATGATCGCACCTAATTTCCACAATAGTGTGAATTGGTTCACAGATAACTTTGTAAGCTTTGCTAAGTTTGTACCCAAGGTAGGAGCTAAGTTGGCTTTCTACCTCAATAATTTGATGTAACCCAAAAACATGCGAGATAACAATGAAAAAAATAGAAGCAGACCAATTAAGTTATAAAGGAGAGTCAAACGGTGTTCACAGTTGGACAACACCAAGCGGTCAGCCATATTACTGGCACCCAGATTGGCTCCATATTGCTGAAGATGCGACAGGCTCACATCCAAAGCAAAAGATCGATGTCGAACAAGACCAAGCACCAACGGAAAAACACGCGGTGTCTGCTATTCTGAAACACATCAACCAATGGGCTGCAGACAAACTAGCGTCTCACCCTGAGATTGAAACCGGCTCAATCGAAGCTGAAATCAATCTCAAAAAGTAACGGGGTAAAGTAGATAGCAAACTCAATCACTCGCGATTCTAACCAGTACACAGACTGAATAGCCTCGAACCTCGACCGAGGCTATTCAAGTATCTTCATAAAAATGCTGCAATAACCCCCACCTAGCTAACAAATCTCTAACACAAACCAGTTTCTTGTATCAATCCACGAAAGCTATCGATAGAATTTCCGGTCTTATTCACGTCACTTATGCTAATCATTCGCAATTCTAAAGTCGTGAATCAATGAATGCGCAAATCTAATAAGAATGAGAACAAAGGCTTACCGATGGATACTTCAAATTACAATCAATCGCTAACGACTAAGTTATACGTCATTGCTGGCGTGCTGTTTGGCACCTATGGCAGTCGGGTGTGCCCTATGCTCGATAGCTTAACGACGTTAGAGATTTTCACACAAGTCAGTATTGTGTTTATCTTATTATGGCTCGCACGTCGTTACCCATTGGCGCAACATACCTTGGTCAAGCAAGGCCGATTCGCGCAACTCGATACCCTGCTATTTTTTGCTGCAAGTGTGCCTTTCGCGCTCTACTACAACTTAAGCTATGAATTCACCATAGATAGTAATTTGAAGGTGCTGTTTGGCATGAGTCTATTCGGCTTATTTACCGGAACCATTCTTCAATTGAATGCCAAGCTCAGCCAAATGGATAAAATGGAGACGACTGGACAATTCGACTTCCAACTGGTTGGTGAAAGAAGTTCACTGGTCAAGCAGATGATAGGCTTGGTTATCGTGCTTCTGGTAACACTGACGACTATGTTGACGATGGTTGCCGTTAAAGACATCTTCTGGCTAGAACACAACCCTGACCGCTTATTGGATGGCACCGGCAAGATCAGCGTGATCAAAGAGTTTATTTATTTGGCTGTGGTACTGGGTGGCTACGCGATAACCATCATGACGCTTTGGAGTAAGCTAATTAAGCGTATTCTCCTAAGCCAAGAGCACGCATTAAACAAAGTCACCAATGGCGAGCAAGGCGTTCGCTTACCTATTTTCGGCTACAACGAGCTTGGATCAATGGCATCTATGACCAATACCATGCTTGATAGCCTTGAAACCGCGCAAAACGAAGTGAAAACCACACGTGACGTGGCCATTGTGAGCTTATCGGCATTGGCTGAATCTCGAGACAATGAAACGGGCGCACATATCCTAAGAACTCAAGAGTACGTCAAGGTACTCGCACAAGAGCTCAGCAAATCAGAAACCCACTCAAGCTTGTTAACTCCAAACTACATCGAGTTGCTCTACAAATCTGCGCCTTTGCACGACGTGGGCAAAGTAGGTGTTCCTGATAGTGTGTTATTGAAGCCGGGCAAATTGACGGACGAAGAGTTTGAGATAATGAAAGGTCACCCCGCGATTGGGGCTGAAGCGTTATCTATTGCAGAAAAGCAGTTGGGAAGTAGCTCTTTCTTAAGAGTCGCAAAGGAGATATCTCTGACTCACCACGAGAAATGGAATGGCAGTGGTTATCCTAATCAGTTGTCTGGTGAAGATATCCCGTTATCTGGCCGTTTAATGGCATTAGCTGATGTTTATGATGCGCTCATCTCGAAGCGAGTCTACAAGCCACCCTTTACTCATGAACAAGCTAAACAGATCATCTTAAAGGGCAATGGGACGCATTTTGATCCGCAAGTTGTCCAAGCTTTTCTGGTCGTCGAACAAGCGTTTGTTTCAATTGCTGCGACCTACAAAGATGGCAAAAATGTAGCGAGTGAACTCGAGCGCGAAAGCTTTATTGCTCAACCTGCGTAATCTATTCAAAATCCACTAACTTCTTGCACCCTATAGGTTAATCCGTAGGGTGTTTTGTTATCAAATATCCTCTTTAGTCAATAAATCTGATTGAAATGGATTTTTTTTGGTCTTTCTGTTCACTTCGTATTGTCTTAAAAATTCCATACAGGTATAACTACCCATAGATACTATCCCCTCTCAATTGACATGGATGAAGATTATGTTTGAAAAAGTGTTAGCTGCTCCCGCCGATCCTATCCTCGGCCTTACTGAAGAGTTTAAAAAAGACTCTCGTGCAGAGAAAATCAACCTTGGCGTTGGCATCTACAAAAATGAAGATGGTCAAACACCAGTACTTAAAACAGTAAAGAAAGCAGAAGCTGCACTTCTTGAAAACGAAAAAACCAAATCTTACCTAACGATTGAAGGTACAGCTGAATACGGTCTAGCGGTTCAGAAACTTCTTTTCGGTTCAGACGCAGAGATCGTTGCATCTCAACGCGCTAAAACAGCACAAGCTCCAGGTGGTACAGGTGCACTTCGCGTAGCGGGTGAATTCATCAAGCGCCAACTGGGCGAAGTGAAAATCTGGATCAGTAACCCAACTTGGGCTAACCACAACGGCGTTTTCGCAGCTGCGGGGATCGAAACTGCTCAATACAGCTACTACAACGCTGAAACTAAAGACAAAGACTTCGCTGGTATGGTTGCTGACCTAGAGAAAGCTTCTGAAGGCGATATCGTTCTTCTTCACGGCTGCTGTCACAACCCAACAGGTATCGACCCAACAACTGAAGAGTGGGAAGTACTGGCTAAATTGGTTGCTGAGAAGAAACTGCTGCCTCTATTCGATTTTGCTTACCAAGGTTTTGCAAAAGGCGTTGAAGAAGATGCTGCTGGCCTACGTATTTTTGCTCAATACAACAAAGAGATCCTTGTTGCTAGCTCGTTCTCTAAGAACTTCGGCTTGTACAACGAGCGTGTTGGTGCATTCACTCTGGTTGCTGAATCAGCAGACGTAGCAACGACAGCATTCTCTCAAGTTAAGAGCATTATCCGCTCTATCTACTCTAACCCACCAGCCCACGGCAGTGCTGTCGTTACTCACATCCTTGGTGATGCTGATCTACGTGCTGAATGGGAAGCAGAAGTGGCAGAAATGCGTGACCGTATCCAAGAGATGCGTGAACTATTCGTAACGACACTGAAATCAGAAGGTGTTGATGCAGACTTCACATTCATCGAACGTCAAAACGGCATGTTCTCGTTCTCAGGTCTAAGCAAAGAGCAAGTAACTCGCCTAAAAGACGAATTCGCAATCTACATTGTTGGTTCTGGCCGTATCAGTGTTGCTGGTATGACTAAGTCAAACATGGGTCCTCTATGTAAAGGTATCGCTGCGGTTCTTTAATCGAAAAGCGAAACCTGTATTTGCAGACCAATAGATGTGTAAAAGCCAGCAATTAAGCTGGCTTTTTTGTGTCTGTCTCTTTGTATATAAGAGCTATTAGTGCACTTAGCCTTTTCGTTACTGGCTAATACTCTAGGAAAAATTCCACTCCTAGCTCGTGAGTACGCTCGCTACGAATTTTACCTTCACCATCTCGATGTTGATATGACCCACCAATCGCAAACTTATTGGTCACTAGATAACGTAAACCTAAGTGATAGACCTCTTCATCAAACAGGTCACTTCGATTCACTTGCACACTCCCGTTAGCTATCCAACGTTTCGCAAAGCCATAGTTAAGCTCAGCTTTTACCCCTTGGATGAACTCAGTGTCTGAAGATTCAGTTCGGTTGGTGTCATTATCTTCAACCTTACCTTTTGTGATACCAAGCAGGTAGTAAGCCACTATATCTAAATCTTTCTTAATGCTGTAACGGTAACCAACACCTGGCATCAGCGTATCAATTCGAGTTGTGGTGTCATCAGGGTGAATAAAGCGTGCGCTGTAGTCTCCCAGCAACAACCAATCATCCGTCATCGCGTAACTGACGCCTAATCCATACGACGAGGCGTTATTATTACTGCCTGCATCTTCATTTAAACTGCCCGAATGCGCCGTGGCATAAATATGGTCGTAATCTAAAATATCCACCGCGTTAGTGTCCGCCCACAAACTTGGAGAAAACATAAAAACCGCAGATACAAAACTAAGCTTCCACTTCGACATTCCTATCATCCTTAAACTGTCACTCCATTAATTGAAAGGTTAGTCTATCCATAAGACTTTAAAAAGGTTTTAGCTCACAGATTGATTTGTGACGGCAAAATATTATCAAATGTTGTACCATGAAATCATACAAACCAATGGATGATCATTATGGATGCTGAGTTATTAGAGATTCAAAACTTTCTGGCACAATACCCCCCTTTCACAGAACTCCCTGAGGAGATGTTGGCGAAAGTGACCAGTAGCGTGGAAATTTCTTATTACCGCCAAGATACCCCTATCATTCACTTTGGTGATCAAATTCATGACTTATATATCGTTCGAAGTGGCGAAGTCGAAGTCTACCGTCGTAAAGGCGAACTCTATAACCGCCTTGATGAAGGCCACTTGTTCGGGCAAATGGGTCTACTGACCAACAACAAGGTTCGTTTCCCAGTAAAAGCGACCGAAGATACTCTTCTCTACTGCATTCCTGAGCCAATTTTCCAAGAGCTCTACGACAACTACGACTCCTTTGCAGATTTCGTAGAAGTAGAAGACAACGCCCGTCTTCGCCAAGCAAACTCAGACAGCAACGACGCTAACGACCTAACAACATCCAAGGTTAAAACGCTGCTGACCAGCGAAGCGCCAATGATCGAAAAAACGCGCACGATTCAGCAAGCTGCAACCATGATGGCGCAAGATAATGTTTCCTCTTTGCTGATCATCGATCCAGAAATCGTTGAAGATGATGAAGATGACTCAACACCCGTGATTGGCATCATCACCGACCGAGATTTATGTACTCGCGTTTTAGCTGAAGGGCTTGACCCATCGGATGAAGTCTCTAGCGTAATGACACCTGAGGTTATCTCTCTCGATCACAATGCTTACGTATACGAAGCTATGATGACCATGCTTCGCTATAACGTGCATCATTTACCAGTGCTTAAAGATAAGAAGCCGATTGGTATTATCGAAGCGACCGATATTGTTCGTTATGAGTCTCAAAACTCGCTATTATTGGTAAGTAGTATCTTCCAGCAACAAAGTATCGAAGATCTGAAGGTGCTTTCCGAGCAAGTAAAAGACAGCTTTGTGCGCTTAGTTAACGAAGATGCCAACGCCCACATGGTGGGTACTGCAATGTCGGTAATTGGTCGTAGCTTTAAGCAGCGAATTATCGAACTGGGCGAAGAGAAATTGGGCAAGTCGCCTATTCCTTACTGTTTCCTCGCACTGGGCTCTATGGGGCGTGATGAGCAGCTGCTGGTTACCGACCAAGATAACGCAATCATTCTTGATGATACCTACGACGAGAAAAAGCACGGTAAATACTTTGAGGAGCTGTCGACCTTTATTTGTGATGGCTTAGATCAGTGTGGCTATGTGTATTGTACTGGCGATATCATGGCGACTAACCCAACGTGGCGTATGACTCGTCGACAATGGGAAGAGTGCTTTGCCGATTGGATTGATGATCCAAACCCGAAAGCACTGTTAAATGCTTCAATCTTCTTCGACTTAGATGGCGTTTATGGTCGTCTGAAATGGGCCGAGCAATTGAACAGCTTTATTGTTCGACGCGCACGTAAGAACAATCGCTTCTTGGCGTGCCTTGCACGTAACGCACTCAACCGTACACCTCCGCTCGGCTTCTTCAAAGATTTCGTGATGGAGAAAGATGGCCGTCACAACAACTCTATCAACCTTAAGCGTCGTGGTACTGCGCCACTCGCCGATTTGATTCGTGTTCACTCGCTCGCGGTAGCGTCTCGCTCTAAGAACTCGTTCGAACGCTTAGATGACATTATTGACGCCGGTATTCTGCCAAAAGGCCGAGCTCAAGATTTGAAAGATGCGATGGAGTTTATCTCTCTGGTTCGTATTCGCCACCAAGCACACGATGTCGACAACAACATCGAGCCTGATAACAACATCGAGCCAGAGAACCTGTCTGACTTCGAACGACGTAACCTAAAGGATGCATTCCAAATATTAAGTAATGCGCAAAACTTCCTTAAGTTCCGTTATCAAGCCAGCAACAAGTTTAAGTAGGGCCTATGAACAAACTATTCAGATCACCTGCGGTCGATTGGCCATTTAAGTTTGCTCAGAAGCTTGAACGAGCGAGAGACGAGCGCTTAAAGCACTTTTATAGCCAGCCTCTTCCTGCGCCTGATACGCCACTTTCAGAAGTGATGTTTTTGGCTGTCGACTTTGAGACAACGGGGTTAAACCCAAACAAAGACGGCATCATTACCATTGGTTTAGTGCCATTTACGCTCAATCGCATCTACTTGCGACAAGCCAAACACTGGACTCTAAGACCAAAACAGAAACTTGAAGAAGAGTCTGTCGTGATTCATGGCATCACTCACAATGACATCATTGATGCGCCAGACCTTAGCGAAGTGTTGGGCGAGATCTTAGAATCAATGGCGGGACATATCCCTGTGGTTCACTATCGTCGTATCGAACGTGACTTTTTGGACAATGCATTGAAAGTGCGACTCGGTGAAGGCATTGAGTTCCCAGTCCTCGACACGCTGGAGATTGAATCTCAGATCCAAAATAAACTGGCTGGCGGCTTGTGGAACAAGCTGAAAGGTAAGAAGCCAGCTTCAGTGAGACTGGGTCAGAGTCGTCGTCGATACCATCTGCCCGACTACACGCCGCATCATGCATTAACTGACGCTATTGCGACCGCTGAGCTACTCCAAGCGCAAATTGCTCATCACTTTGACTCTGAGATGCCTCTGAAGAGTTTCTGGCTCTAGCTGAGTTACGTAAGCTAAATACAAACACAAAGCCCATCAACTTTCCATTGGTGGGCTTTTTCATTTTTATCGTCTGTGTTTAAGCAACGGTTGGCCCGACTAAGCGCATTTCCCATAAGCGTTTAAACATATTATAACGTCACACCGCAGCAGTTCCGCTCTAATGGACGTCGAAAATCGTGATCGCTATTTGTCAGCGTGATTGGCATTATTACTTCCCAACCACAGACAACGTTTGGTAATAAAGACGCTTTTGCTGATACATATTCTCATCAGCGACTGAGAACAATTGCTCAACGTCTGTTGAATCACTAGAGGCTGCACCAATCGAGAATCTGACAGGAATAGAGATACCCGCTTTAGTCTCGATTGCCTGTTGCTCCTGAGCAATGTACAACTGCTCAGTCATCTTTGCGACATTGAGCGAACTCGACTCACCAGACGTTAAGGTAAGCACCGCAAATTCATCTCCACCCAAACGGTATAGATTACTGGCAGGTGTCAATTCGTGGCTGATTACGTCTACGCAGCGCTGTATCAGCTCATCCCCGATCTCATGCCCATGAACATCATTGGTCGTTTTCAAGCCATTGATATCAATAATGATCAAAGAAATCTGATTTTGATTGTCGTTAATGCTGCGTTTACTGAATTCGAGATCTTCATTAAAAGCTTTACGATTCAAACAGCCAGTCGGCATGTTAATCCGTGTAATATTTTCGAGCTCTAGCCAACCAGCTAACTGTTTTTGGTACATGTCAAAAATCAGAAGATCTTCTTCACTGAGGACATCAAATGAACTTGAACAAAAATACCCGATCGCCGTCCCCTGTGAGTCACAGAGTATCAGGTCAGCCTCGCCAGTCCGGTTAAAATGAAACTGAATCGAATGTTGAACAAGTAATGTCTTTAACTCTTGATCGACCATTTGAGGAATCAACCGATATTCAGCCGCGTGTCTTGATGATGCAAACTGAACGATCTTCAAAATACGATGCTTCTGGGATTCTTCACGCGCGAGCGAATTAGTTAACTTGCTGGTTTTCTCTTCGACTAAGTCCTCTAGCTGAACATTAAATCTTTCGAGTTTATCGTTACTTTCGGTAAGCTCACGGACTTGATATTGTATGCGACCCCACAAGGTTTCCAATAAACGACTCAGCGTGACGAACTCTGTAAAACGATGTTCATCCACACTATGAGTCGGTGACTGGTTATGCGAATACGACGTAACAGATTCAGCCAACAAGTTTAACTGCCCTGAGAACCAGCGGCTTAGGAACAGAGCAAACACAATCGAGATGGCAAGCGTCGCCACCAATATTCTGACAAAGACCACCTGAGCTTGTTGCATCTCTAATAAACGCTCACTGTCGGAAATATGATGTTTGACGTTCAGTACCAATTTGTCGGTAAAGAATGTGCTGTCGATAGAGATAATGTTCGCACTTTGTTCAGAAGATTGAGCATCCGTTGAATCAATATAGTTAAACTCAACCGACTCATTTTGATAAAGGAAAGGCGTCACTTTAGTCTTAAGTCTGTCATACCCCATAAGAACCACAAGATAACCCTGCGGCGTGTATGTAGAACCTTCTATCAAACGATAAGGTAAAATCGGCGCGACAAAAGCGATACCTGCAGCGGCATTATCCGCCACTTCAGTTTCGGTAAACTCGGTGTGGAACAATTTCCCTTGCCCATAAACCGATTGAGGACGTTTCAAGCTTTCTAATAACTGGCTCTGCTCAAAATGGTACAAGCTGCCTTTGCTGTCATAAATGGGCTTCCAGTTTTGGTCCAGAATATAAGTCGCGGACACACTCTCCGCTAGCGCATTGAAGCTATCCATCTTGTCCCAAACAACACTCGAGAAAAAGATATTACCACCCGCTTTAATCAATGATCGGTCATGCGAATACCATTGAGTTAGGCTCGCCGTCAGCTTAATTTGCTCTTGTACGGTTTGACGAATACCGGTCGTAGAGTTGTCCAGCTTGGTTTCTTTTTGCTCTAAAGAACTTTGGTTTTGTTTATTGAGAATCAACTGTCCCGCTAGGTAAACAGGAAGCATTGAGCAAGCCAGCAACACCAAGCCCATGGTGTATTTTAATGATAGCTTCAATCTCTTACCCTCATATTCGCCGAGTAATATTGAACAAAATCATTGTAAAATTTATGCAGTTCACTCTTTGGCATCCCTGACTTGTAACGCTGATACGCCCGAGCCGATGCCTCCCAAACGATCGCCATCTTGTAGTCACTCGACATCATTTGCGATGCTTGAAACTCATCGTACATATTTGAAAGTGTCTGGTTACCTTCCTCAACACGGCGTTGATTAACCTCATAAAACGGCGAAACCATGGCACTCGAGTGAGCTAAAGAGGTGAAACTGTTTGATTGCAGGTATTGAACGACTTCTTTCAAAGCCAATTTCTTATCTGGGTTTTGCATGCCTTTTTCCGTGACAGCAAAAACCTTTGCGCCACTAAATGAAGACATACTTTCACCACGATAGGTCGGCAACGAATTGATGTACAAATCTCGACCAAAGGCGGCATCGAGTTCGCTGAACGCCCAATCACCGTCAATCAAAAACTCGACTTCCCCATTGATGAACCTCTGCCTCGCGCAAATATCGCTGCACGATGATTCGATGACTTTTTTCTGCTGCAACATGTCGATGAAATCAAAGATAGCAACTAACCCTTCACCATTAACATTCTTCGACGATAATAAGTCTTCAGAAAAAAGCTGATAGAAAGCTAGATAGAAGTACATGTTTGGATTGGGAAAAAGCACGCTCACTTGATCGGACTGAGCAGAGCGTTCAATTAGGCTCTCCCATGTCACGACTTGCGCTTGAGGCTTGCTCGAATACAGAACGACTTGGTTTCCAATACCAACCGGTAACGCCTTAAGCTCACCGTTGATGACCACTGCATCAAGCGCTTTTTTCTCATAGCGTTGGGTATCGACCCAAGCATCAGGAAGCGTCGCTAAATCGATATATTCAGTTAGACCTAAGAAGTCAGAAGGAACCCAGATGGCGTCGGGAAAGGTATTGTCTCTAGGATCAGCAACAAGCAGTTCAGAACGAATACTGTTGACGTCAAACGAACGAATTTCTACACGATGATCAGTCATCGCTTCGATATGTTCTTTTACATAATCGGCCGTTTCATAATTAATACCAGCCCATATTTCAAGTGTG
Organism: Vibrio sp. 10N.261.55.A10; assembly: GCF_041470825.1. Lineage (NCBI taxonomy): Bacteria > Pseudomonadati > Pseudomonadota > Gammaproteobacteria > Vibrionales > Vibrionaceae > Vibrio > Vibrio sp. 10N.261.55.A10. The sequence goes on from NZ_JBFRNC010000071.1 coordinate 42,050, forward strand.
GACGAACAAGCAACGGCCGGAAATAGCATCGCAAATAGACTCAATAACCTCACACTTGGTTCCTTGTGGTAAAAATTAGACGTTGGATTTTAATCGCCCATCAATAAACCGGGCGATGCGGCTTATCGCTCACTGCTCATGATTAGAGACCTAGCTTTGGGCGACACGTTATATAGTAAAAAGTGCCTAAATAACAGTTGATACTCTCGCTTTAAGAGAAAGGTCTGCTCATTCTGATACATCCGTCATATCTCTGGATGACTGTTCTTACAATAAATCAACATACCATACCCTTTATTATTAACGACAAAAAAAATGCCGCAAAAGCGGCATCTATCTCGTTCGGTGCATTCGACACAATAAAAATCAAATAAGCAATTTATCAGTCAAAGCCCTATCATCGATTAAGCGTATTTCTCTTCGAAATCTTTCATGAAGCTAACCAGCGCTTGAACGCCTTCCAGAGACATTGCGTTGTAAAGTGAAGCTCTCATTCCACCTACTGCTCTATGCCCTTTCAGTGATTTCAGACCTGCAGCATCAGCCAATTCTAGGAACTTGCCATCTAACTCAGGTTTCGCCAGTTGGAACGGCACGTTCATTCTAGAACGGTTTGCAGTGTGAACATCGTTTTTGTAGAAAGCTGAGCTATCGATTGCATCGTAAAGCAGCGCTGCTTTCTCTTTGTTCACCAACTCCATCGCTTCAACGCCACCTTGAGCTTTCAGCCACTTGAACACAAGGCCTGATAGGTACCAAGCGTACGTTGGTGGTGTGTTGAACATTGAGTCTTTTTCAGCAAGTACTTTGTAGTTCAGAATACTCGGCAACACGTCGTTTGCGAGTTCGAGTAGATCATCACGTACGATTGCAATGCAGATACCCGCAGGGCCGATATTCTTTTGCGCGCCCGCGTAGATAACACCGTACTGAGACACATCAATCTTACGAGACAGAATGTTAGATGACATATCCGCTACGATTGGCTTATCCGTTTGAGGAAGCTCGCTGATTTCAATACCATCGATGGTTTCATTCGGACAGAAATGTACATACGCAGCTTCCGGGTCAATTTTCCAATCTTTAGCTGGAACAACCGCTGCTTTACCATCAATTGACGTCTTCGCGTTGAATACATCGATTTCGCAATATTTGCTCGCTTCAGTCACTGCACTTTCTGCCCAGTAACCCGCATCAATGTAAGTCGCTTTCGTCGCATCACCTAAAAGGTTTAGAGGAACAGCAGCGAATTGAGCACGAGCGCCCCCCTGACAGAAAAGAACTTTGTAGTTGTCTGGGATGTTCAGAAGATCACGTAGGTCCTGTTCGGACTCGTCAGCAACTTGAATAAATTCCTTGCTGCGATGGCTGATTTCCATCACGGAAGTCCCTAAACCATTCCAATCAATAAAGTCCGCTTGCGCTTGTTTCATTACCGGTTTAGGCAGTGCAGCTGGGCCAGCACTGAAGTTGAATACGTTATCTAATGTAAGTTCCATGGGGATGATTGCTCCTGCTAAATAATAACTATGCAAGTAATACCATGTTTTACCCAACATAAAAACAACAAAAGAGGTCTTAAGACCTCTTTTGTTTTGTACCGTATAAAATGTTTAAGCTTAACCTGCTAAATCACCCTATCAGTATTCACGCCTGCTCTGTTTATTGAACAAAAACCGGCATAAGTAGAGCGATTAATGGAATTTCTTGTCCATTTTCGAACACTAGGTTTCCATTTTCTAAGTCAGCGCTGATTTCATAACCACTGTCTGTTTCCTTGATCATTTCCATCACAAGCAATTCATCGATACCTTCACGGATGAATGGATACTCTTCAACAAGTTCATTTGAGAAGCTAGAGTGAACGTTGCCCGTTAATGCAGGCATGATCATCGAAGGGTTGCTGCTGATGTTTTCGGTCCCTTCCGGCACGCTCACCAACCACTTAGATTCGAACTGTCCCTTACCTAACTCTAACGACATGTTGTTCATTGAAAGGTCGAAACCTTTAGCAAACAGGATATCGATAAATGGAATGATCTCTGCAACGTCTTCTTGCGTCATCACAGGATTAGATTGGTAAATCTCAAAGATTTTCTCAAACGACTCGCTATCCAACTTCGACATTTCAAAATCGACGTTTAGGTTGTTCAACTGGCCTTCACTGGTCTCGATGTTTGCGATATCCAGCTTGAGGTTGCTGCGCAGACGCTTAGTTGCTTCATCTAGATGTGATTCAAAATCGTACTTAGAATTTTCAATGGTCATGAAAGGCTGCATTGCAGAATCTGAAACCAAGAAGCTATCGATAGTAAAATTCTGAGTACCTAACCAGTAGCCTTTCGCTTGTTGGCCTGAACCCACACCTTTCAGATTAGACAGCGTTACCTCTTCACCGGTTTCAAAATCAATTTGAACTGAAGGGATTGAAAGCTCGTAATCAACTTGGCCTAAAACAGTCGCATGGCCAGAAAGATTCGATTTAGTGATCGAGACCGAAGTCCCATTCTCATCAGAACCTTGGTGATTGAACTGGCTTAACTCAAAGTTAAAGTCAGTGTTGCCGTTTAGCTCAGTACTAGTGGTCAGAGTTAAAGGCAGAATATCGGTATTCTCAAACGTCGACAGTGCATTTAGACTCACCAAACCATGGCTAACCGCACTATTTATGACAAACTCACTCGGCAACCCATCAATCGCAAGTTGCTCTTTCAGGTTTTCATCCGTCACAGTTAAACGAGTGGTTACGTTGGAAGACAAGTAACCTCTATCGTATTCCACGATCTCAGCTTGAATGCTTGAATTGTTAAGCTTTGCAACGCCATCGGTAATCGCATTTTGTCCAATTTGCCCAACCGCTAGCGGCCAACAAAGTGCCAGTGAGATTGCTCCGCCAATAGCACCAATTTTTCTTAACTGTTCCATGAGTTCTCTTTCTACACGTGTCTATTTTTTTTAGTCTAACCCATCAGTAGCAAACAAGAAACATTGAGTTAAATCAGTCTATTGCTCGATACTTCGATTGCCTCAATAAATTAACGGCTAGCTCTCATCCTTATTCGGCGGTTCTTGCTAGGCTAAAGACGTCGCTACTATTAAGGTTGAGCTGTGAATCAATACGCTGTTATCTGTTTGGACAATAATCCGGTTAGCATTGAAAGAATACGTTCGGAGCTGGCTCCGTTGGCTTCTGTATTCGATATTTATACTGCCGAGAACATAGAAGACGCACATCACGCATTAGAAGATATTCATGATCACAACCAAACCGTTGCCTTGGTGATCACTCATCATCATTCTGAATTTAATGGCGTGCAATTCCTGATTGAACTTCAACAGCTGCCCCATAGTAATACCGCAAGAACGATATTAGTCAGCGCTTCGTCAGACATTCAATCCATTTTAACCGCTGTGAATGAAGGTAGGCTCAACCACTGTTTAACCAAACCGGTTCAAGATCAGGTTCTGTTCAAATCAGCGCAAAAAGAGCTGACCTCTTTTGTTATCCAATACGACTCAGAAAACCTGCTCTCTTACAGCGATGCATTGGATCAACAACGCTTACTCAGAGCGCACATTGAGCAAAAGATTCACTCTTTCCAATCGGGTTTCATTCACGACTACCACCAGCTTTCTGATAATGCCCTTGCAGAACGTGTCGTCAGTGCCTTACAAGATGTGTTTTCAAAAGATGACAAAACTAAGGCCATTCGTGACTATTCCCCCGAGCATCTACTCACTGTGGAAGGCGAAGACAATCGCTTTTTATGGCTGATCATTGAGGGTGAAGCAGCTCTTTATAAGAAAGATGAACTTGGGCAACAGCGGGAAGTGGTACGTCACTCCAAAGGGAACATTGTTGGCGGGATGTCATTTGTAACAGGCGAGCCTTCGTTTTCTACGGCGATCACCCTAACGCAGACTCGCGTTATCAAACTGGATAAAGATAGCTTTGCTCAGGTGATGCATTCAAACAATACCCTGCTGCCTTTATTTACCAATCTATTGCTCCGTCATTTTAATCGACGTTTGCAACGCAGCATCACCAATAAGATCAAACTGCAGCAGACACTAGAATCATTAGAGTCTGCACATCAACAACTGATCGAGAAAGAGAAAATGGCGATGCTCGGGCAGCTAGTCGCGGGAGTCGCACATGAGCTGAATAACCCGATTGCTGCCATATTAAGAAGCATCGAAACTCTGTCAGACCATCTCGACCAAATATTGGCAAACCTATCCGTTCCAGAGTCCAATAAAGGGACTGACGTACTGGCACATTCAAAGTTAGCTAAGCCACTATCAACAGCCCAAGAAAGACAGCTCGTAAAGCATCTTACGTCGACGATTAATGACCGTGCTTTAGCAAAAAAAGCCGTGAGACTAAACCTAAGCCAAGACTCTACGGTTCTAAACACATTAAAGGCGTCCCCTGTCGCAGGCAAAGAGCTGCTCAATGACTTAGAGCATTACCATTATGTTGGAAACTCTATCCGCTCAATTCAAGTGTGCAGCAAGCGTATTGCCGATATGGTCAAAAGCTTAAAAAGCTATGCTAGAGAAGATGAAGAAGTTCGCCACTACACAGATATCCACGAAGGGCTTGAAGATACCTTAGTGATCTTCGAAAACAGGCTTAAACACCACCAACTCGAAAAGCATTACGATACCGACTTACCGCCTTTATTGTGCCAGTCGCTCTCGCTGCAACAAGTGTGGACCAACCTTATCTCCAATGCGCTCGATGCCCTATCTGAACGAGGAAAAGTGACCATCACCACTTCTCAACAGACAAAAGGCGACGACGCGTTTCTTGTGGTGCAAATCTCCGATACTGGCCACGGCATTGCCAAAGAAGACATCAACACCATTTTCAACCCAAATTTCACGACTAAAAAAGAAGGCAACTTTGGTTTAGGGATTGGGTTATCCATTTCTCAACAAATCGTTTCGGCTCATCAAGGGTTTATTTTGGTGGAGTCAGAGGTAGGCAGCCATACAAACATGCAAGTGTGGCTTCCATTCAAACAAGAAGGAGCACCTCATGAATAAGTACCTAATTTTATGTGTCGATGATGAACCTGAAGTTCTCAATAGTGTCCTTCAGGACTTGGCGATATTTGAAGAGAACTTTCTGGTTGAAGGTGCAGAGTCGGTCGATGAAGCCAAGCAAGTAATCAAAGAAATGGGACAAGATGGTATTAAGCTCGCGTTAATCTTATGCGACCACATCATGCCAGAAGAAACCGGCATTGATTTTCTGATCGAACTCAACCAACACGACGCTACTAAACCAACGCGTAAGCTGTTGCTCACCGGGCAAGCTGGGCTAGAAGATACCGTCACAGCCATTAACAACGCAGCACTTGATTTCTATATTTCAAAACCTTGGCAAGGCGACCAACTGAGAGACACGATTACTCAACAATTGACTGACTATGTCATTGCCAACGACAAGCAATTGCTAAACTGGACTTCCATCTTAGATACCGAGCGCATACTGACTTCAATGGCGGATAAACGCACCAGTTTTGGTGAATAGCACTGATTGGTTAATGGATACTGAGAATAGCGTCATCCGATATAAAAACCTTCCGAATGTATACAAATTTTGGATAATTCGCTCGTCTATTTTTCTCTTTCGCCCTAAACATGAGATCTCCGTTACATACTGATCCTTAATTTGCTTGTTTTTTAACTAAATGAGTAAGGTTTTACATTTTAAAGGATTACTTTTCCGTGAGTTAGATTAAACTGTCTCAATGTTTATGGTTTGCCGATTTGTCTCAAACCAAAGGAATTAACACTAATATAGGTTTACGGTCGTTATGCGCAAAATTCTACTTACTACCGCTATGCTATTGGCTTCTGGTCAAGCACTAGCTGTTGATGAACAACCACAGGTAATGAGCAACTTTAACTATGATTACTTTGAAGCACGTATCGGTGCTAGCCCAGTAACATTTGGTGGTGCGTTCAGTAAGTCCATTCACCCGAACGCTCACGCTATAGCACGTATCGATTCAGAATTTGAAAGCGATTACGACTCAGCTGTAGGTCTTGGTTTCCACGCTCCATTAAACAACTGGGCAGACCTAACAGGTGAAATGCTAGCTCGTATCGTTCAACCTGAGAACTCAAGCTCTACTGATATCGGTATGGAAATCAACATTGGTGTTCGCCAATGGCTTGGTCCACAACTAGAAGTTGGTGGTAAAGGTGGTTACGTTTCTATCGATGACAACGATGATTGGACAGGTTCTGTTTACGCGCGTTTCCACTCTACAGAGCTTTTCTCTTTAGGTGCTGAAGCTCGTATTAACGACTTCTACGGTGACCAACTTATGTTCACTGCTCGCTTCAAGTACTAATACTTAAAGCTCAAGCCCTAGCAAATAAGCTCTCTATGAGCACTTAGCCTTTTGATACTTAGTCTTTTAAGAAATCCGGCTAAGACAGAAACAAAAAAACCGAGGACATTCCTCGGTTTTTATTTATTAACAGTAATCTTAAGCATATAAGGTAAACTTCTTTAGTGGCAGCTCTTTAGTAATTGCTGCTTGCGTGGCTCTTGTAATAGTTTCCAGTGAATACCATCAATTGCACCCGCAAATTTCCAAAGTAGTTTTAGGTCAACATCGTTTCCGTACGCTTCGCGAACCTTATTAAACACTTCAGGTGCGCCCAACTGCATAAACATTGAAACATCATCCACACCCGCCTTTTTAACCATGCGCTCTAACGTAAGCTGCATGTTTGGTAGATCTCTTAATCTACGGCTAGCTGATGACTTCTTGAAGCTACGCTGCTGAATTGAATTATCGATTGAAGTACGAATAATACTATCCAATTCAGGATGTTCACAGGTAAACAGATCCGTAATGTCGTAATAGTTTACGGTTGCTGTTGTCTGCTTCTTTACATGACGATACTTTTCACAATCAAGATCGGTCAGTTTTTTATCTAATGATTTTCCACCTCTAATGAATAAACAACCTTCACTCAATAAAGCGAACATAGCGTCATTTTGAAAGAGGCCAATACCTCCGAACATAGAACGTTTTTGATGCTCACCAAATTGATTCACGTAATTAATAAATGCTGTCTCGGTCATATCCGTTGATCCTTAATCAAATTACCCCGATTAGGTTGATCACCAGACAAGCAGCTTGTTATGCGAAAATTTTAAATCTATTTTGTTATTCTATAGGTGAATATTATGGTTTCGTTTTTCACCTTTAAATAAATCATACTTCGAAAAGAAAAATAAGTCTGGACTTAGTTCACATCAATCAATTGAGTATTCCGGTTTTTCATGATTGACTTCACAGTAAACTATCAAACCATGCTTGAATTTGGACACCTAGTGATACACCGGTTCAAATTATTAAAGGTTATGTAGACGGGTGAGTATTGCCTCGCAGCATCGTGGCTTGTAAAATGGCAGGACAGACCTGTTTTTACTTTTTATATGAATCATTTATCGTTTTTCTGGCTACCTCAAAATAAGACTCTTCTCTTAAAGGGTCTAGAATCAGAGTTTGCCCAACTTGTTGGACATTCTATCTCAGCGGGAAAAATAACACTTCCTCCTATCCCTAACGTTGTACTGAAGATTCAATCGCTTTGTACCCTTGAATCAACTGGGATTGCTGACGTTGCCGAGTGCTTACTCGAAGACCCAGGCCTCGCTGCTATTGTCATTCGTGTGGCTAACTCTGTCGTCTTTAACCGACGTAATATTACTTGTGTTGATATTATGACGGCGGTGTCGCGCCTTGGCATATTAAGAGTACGTGACATCGTGACGGCTCAGGCTATTGAGCAACTCAAACACTCAGTCAACCTCAGTAAAGAATGTAATAAGGTATTGGTTCAGAGCGCTTCTGTATCAAAAGAGCTGGGCGCTACTATGGTGCTTGTTACCAACAGCTTCAAAGAGCTCTCCCCTACTGAATACCGTTACCTTGAGCATGAAAAATCGCTGCTTGTTGGATTACTGGCTGATATTGGTTTGTTCTGTTTGGTTAGCGAATACCACCTCTACCTCGAAAATGGCAATTACCTAGATCACGACATCGCTCTACAAATCTTCCAAGGCCAATGTTCTGCTACCAGTAAATTGGTGCTTAACCGTTGGGGCTTCGACAGCGACTTTATTGATGTGTGCAGCAATACCATCAATAACCACGAACAGCGTGAAGTCTCTTACTTAGATATCGCTCGAATCGCTAACCACCTGCTGATGTTCAGAAACAAGGATGAGAACATCGATGATCACGAAGTTGAACTTAACGTGACAGGTGCAGAGGTGCTTTATAAATTAAGCAACTTGAGCAAGCATGATTTTAATGCAAAGCTAAGCGACGTGATCAATACTAGCGGCTTCTAAGTCACTGTTAAATTACAAGTAAGTGTAATATGAAGTAAATGCAATGGGGAAAGCATGTTTACAGGGATGATCTTTATATTTGCGCCACTCGTCGTGGGGTATCTTTTTGCAATTTCGAACGCTCAGACATTAGAATTTATCAACCGCTCAACATCGCGGTTGATCTACGTGATTCTGGCGTTAATGGGACTAAGCTTAGCCGCCCTCGATAACCTAGGCAGTAACCTGCAGACAATCCTTCTATATACCGTCACTTTCTTTGTCTGCTTAAGCGTATGTAACCTAATGGCACTGCCCGCTATTGATAAGTTATTGCCACTCAAAACCGACAGTAGCAAGAAGAAGCTTCCCCTCTCTTCTATGGCGATGGAATCTGCAAAACTCATCTTAGTGGTAGGTTCAGGGCTAATCGCTGGCTTAGTGCTGCCTATTGGCCTTGATTGGGTTGATACCGCAAGCGAATGGATTCTGTTTGTTCTTCTATTCTTTATCGGCATTCAGCTGCGTAATAGCGGACTCACACTTCGTCAGATCTTACTCAACAAACACGGTATGGTTATCGCAATCACCATTATCATCACCTCAATGTTAGGTGGTGTAATCGCGGCTTACATCCTAGATATCCCTCTGTTCAAAGCCTTGGCAATGTCTTCTGGATTTGGTTGGTACTCTCTGGCTGGTATCTTAATGGGTGACGCCTTTGGTCCTGTCTATGGTGGCGCTTCTTTCATGCTTGAGCTGTTAAGAGAGTTAGTTGCCTTGGTACTGATTCCAGTGCTAATTCGCAGCTACCCATGCACTTCCATTGGTTATGCTGGTGCGACTGCGATGGACTTCACCTTACCGGTCATTCAAACAACAGGCGGCGTTAGATGTGTGCCTATCGCTATCGTCAGTGGCTTTATCCTCAGTTTGCTTGTTCCGATATTGATGTTGTTCTTTGTATCTCTTGCTAACTAGATCGCAGGAATAGCGTTTGTTTTAGATTAGAATGCAACTCGAATACCAATGCCCAGACACCGATACAGTTACCGAAATAAAAAGACACTAAGTGTCATTGCTCAACAAATAACGATCACGGTAACCTGTAACGACAAAGTTATAAAAAGAATAAACTTACAAAAGGAACCACTATGAAACGCCTTTGCGTCGCATTACTGCTAGCTTCAACTTCTACTTTCTCTTTTGCAGCAGATTCAATGTCTGAGACAAACCAGTGCCAAGCAAAAAAATATGATGCGTACATCGACGCTTCTTTGAATTGGTATGCCGACCTTGCTGCATTAACCTCTGAGCAATATCCAGAGCTAACAGAAGTGAGTGAGTGGTTCCTAGAAGGTCGTAAGCACCACTTTGAGCTTAACCGTGCTGCGGTTCACTACTACTTAGTAAACGACTCAAGCAAAGTGGCAACAGAGCAACCTGTAGAAGGTTGGTTGCAACTTGAGCAACACGACATTAAAACGCTATCAACACGTGATGATGAGCTTGGTAAAATCGCGAAAACAACATTCGATGACCGCCAATCAACGCCTCACGCTCAAAACTACGAACTACGTTCTGCCTTTGCAGAACTGCTTAGTCACCCTAAGCAAATCGACTCAGCGCTGCAGCGTTACAACCAGTCGATCAGTAAACTTGAAGCGATTAAGTGTAAATAACCCCGCATTTAATATGCTTTTTTGAGAAGTTGGATTTCATAATTAAGACGGGACATTGTTCCCGTTTTCGTTTAGATTGTCCCGCTCGCGTCAATATTAGAAAAATAACTCGCTTGCTATGGTTACGGAACAAAAAACAGCAGATGTTAGCTTCGACAGTCTTCTACGTATCTTCACGGTACCTGAAGGCCCAGATTCAACACTCACTCAAATTGAAGACAAACTTTCACGAAACCTGAATCAATTCTTACGTGAACATATTGTGGCTGAAGAAAAGCCGCTACGTGAAATTGAGAAAGATTTTTCAAATGCTCATATCCCAGAGCAGCCTGAGTTTGTTTCTGAACATACTGAGCATCTCCTCGATTCTCTTGTGTCTCATTCGGTTCACACGTCTTCGCCAAGTTTTATTGGCCATATGACCTCTGCGTTGCCGTACTTCCTGATGCCGCTTTCAAAAATCATGATTGCGTTGAATCAGAATCTAGTAAAAATCGAGACCTCAAAAGCTTTCACTCCCCTAGAACGTCAAGTTCTGGGCATGTTACATCGCCTGATTTATCAAGATAGTGACCAGTTTTATTCTCGTTGGATGCACAGCGCAAACCACTCTTTAGGTGCGTTTTGTTCTGGCGGTACCATCGCGAACATTACAGCGCTCTGGGTTGCACGTAACAACGCACTAAAAGCGCAAGGTTCGTTCAAAGGTGTAGAAAAAGAAGGCCTGTTTAAAGCCATGAAGCACTACGACTACGAAGGCCTTGCCATCTTAGTCTCTGAACGTGGCCACTACTCTCTGAAAAAAGCCGCGGATGTCCTTGGTATTGGTCAAGAAGGTCTAGTGTCTGTTAAAACAGATAACGACAACCGTATTTGTACTGATGATTTAAGACTCAAGATCGAGCAGCTCAAGCAGAACAAGATCAAACCTTTCGCCGTCATTGGTGTGGCTGGTACAACCGAAACCGGTAATATCGACCCGCTAAGAGACATTGCTGAGGTGTGTGCCGAATCCGATTGTCATTTCCACGTTGATGCAGCTTGGGGCGGTGCGACTCTGATGTCTAACAATCATCGTCACCTACTTGATGGTATTGAACTGGCGGATTCAGTCACGATTGATGCGCATAAACAGCTTTATATCCCTATGGGTGCGGGTATGGTTCTGTTTAAGAAGCCAGATGCGATGACTGCGATTGAACATCATGCTCAATACATTCTTCGTAAAGGCTCAAAAGATTTAGGCAGCCATACGTTAGAAGGTTCTCGTTCAGGTATGGCAATGCTGGTTTACGCCGCAATGCACATCATTAGCCGCCCAGGTTATGAACTGCTGATCGACCAAAGCATCAACAAAGCGCGCTACTTTGCCGACCTAATTAAAGATCATAGCGACTTCGAGCTGGTTTCAGAACCTGAGCTTTGCCTACTGACTTATCGCTATGTCCCTGAGTCAGTCAAAGCGGCACTGCTTAAAGCTGAGCCTGAACATCGTGTCGAACTGAATGAGTTGCTCAATGAGCTGACTAAGTTTATTCAGAAGAAGCAGCGTGAAACAGGTAAGTCTTTCGTGTCACGTACACGCTTAAACCCTGAAGCATGGGTACATCAGCCAATCATCGTTTTCCGCGTGGTATTAGCAAACCCACTAACAGGCAATGACATTCTTTCGTCAGTGCTTGAAGAACAGCGTGAGATCTCTAAACTAGCACCAAACTTGATGGGCAAAATCAACAAACTGGTTACGCAAATCAACGCATAGTCATTCAATTTTAGTTGCATCAAATTGAAAATTTCTTTCTTTTTGATGTAACTAAGCTGTCAGTTCATACCCATTTTGCATTCTTTTTGCTCAAACTCTCTTCCAATTCTGTAGTTTTCTAAAATTTTGTTGAGGTTTGTCATATTCTTAAGCATTCATGCCCTGTTTTTGTATTAGTAAATAGTATGTTGGGTTTATACTGACTCCATGGTGCTAGTTAGCTTGATATCTATTTGACGCAGCAGTATTTACGAAACCGAATATACATCGGCTTTGTGTTTACTGATATTTGCTTCAGCCATACCCCCTGGTAAAAGATATTAACTAGCAAGTTGTTCTCTATACCCTTGTGAACACTATGAATACATTAGAAAAAATACAAAAAAACCTGGAAAATTTCAGCAAGTCTGAGCGCAAGGTAGCCGAAGTAATTATGGCTTCCCCTCAAACTGCAATTCATTCTAGCATTGCTACCTTAGCTAAAATGGCTGACGTGAGTGAGCCTACAGTTAACCGCTTCTGTCGTCGATTAGACACAAAGGGCTTCCCTGACTTCAAACTTCACCTAGCTCAAAGCTTGGCAAACGGTACACCTTACGTGAACCGTAATGTTGAAGAAGATGATGGTCCAGATGCTTATACGCATAAGATTTTCGAATCAACTATGGCTTGTCTAGACGTTGCTAAAAACAGTCTAGACGCGATGCAAGTAAACCGTGCTGTTGACTTGCTGACTCAAGCAAAACGCATTTCGTTCTTCGGACTGGGTGCCTCTTCTGCTGTCGCCAAAGATGCTCAAAACAAGTTTATTCGTTTTAATATCCCAATCACATGTTTCGAAGACATCGTGATGCAACGAATGAGCTGCATTAACTGCAGTGATAACGACGTTATTGTTCTTATCTCTCATACTGGCCGCACTAAAAGCCAAGTTGAGATTGCAAACTTAGCGCGTGAAAACGGTGCGACAGTTATTGCTATCACAGCAAAAGATTCTCCACTGGATAAAGCGAGCTCGTTGTCTATTTCTCTGGATGTTCCAGAAGACACTGACGTTTACATGCCAATGGCAAGTCGCGTTGTTCAGATGACGGTTATCGATGTGCTAGCGACAGGCTTTACGCTACGTCGTGGTTCTGGTTTCAGAGAGAACCTAAAGCGCGTCAAAGAGTCACTTCGTGATTCACGTTACGAGAAGTACTCTCAGTTCTAATCTGCTTAGTCATGAACTGAAAACAGATGACCAGAGAACAAGTTGAATTAAAAAACGGAGCCTAGAGCTCCGTTTTTATTTGTCTGTATAAAATGACTTATACAACGAACAAGTTTAAGACCGTTAGATAGTCCAACTATTGCCCTTCTCAACCACGCTGTTTTCGGACGCATAAGAATTGATAATGGTAAAGCTCGACTCGACAGCTGGCTCTTGCCCAATTTGATTCATTGAAGCTCCCTCATGATGCCCTTCTCTACAACTGCACTTCTCGCATACTTGCTTCAAAATATGCACGAGCCTCTCTTGGTTAAGCGGCAAAGGGTTTCCTTTAATCGCCACTGATTTGAGCGCGTCGGCAGACACCTCATCAAACTGGGCTTCACAGACACCAAATTCCAACAAGTTGGGTAACTTAAGCGTATCAAGCACTTCCGATAACCAAGAAATTGCCTCCTCTTCTATTGCTTCTACGTTACCTGTTACTATCTGAGCGATTCGCTGATAACGCGCTAGGATGTCGCTTCTTTGCTGCTCTTTTGCAACGGCTATGTTCTCCAACATCACAAACGGCGCTAAACGCGCGGTAATCACACTATGAGGCGCAGAAATCTTACCTCCTAGTGCGGAGGCTAAACCATGGGCTGCGCCAAGCTTGGCATTAGTTATCGCCATACCACCGAGCATAGAAGCGAAAGCAAGATCAGAACGCGCTTGAGGCTCATCATAAACACACGCTTTAACCACAGAACCACTCAACTTACGCAGCCCTTCTTCACAAATCATATCGGTTAACGGATTCGGTTCACCACACACGTAGGCTTCCATTAGATGAGTAAAGGCATCCATCGCACCTCGCCCAGATAGATATAGATTGGTTCCATGAGTTAGGGTTGGGTCGACAATCGCAACGTCGGCCAGCATGTCTGGGCTTCTCAGGCTGATTTTCACTTGGTCTTGGCCTGATTTCAGCACCGCGTTTTTAGTGACCTCGGCGCCGGTACTCGCTGTGGTTGGAATTGCGATAAACGGAAGTGGTTTGGTTTTAAGAGGAACATTACGCCCGACCACTTCAACATAGTCATATAAATTGCCTTGATTAGGTAAAACCGCAGCCAACGCTTTGCCCATATCGATGGCGCTACCGCCCCCCATGGCGACAACCATATCTGGCTTAAATCGACGAGCAGAAATAGCCGCCTCTTCAACCATTTTGATATTAGGTTCACCGGAAACGGCAATGTGCTGATAACGCATACTCTGCGCATCAAGATAGTCAGTAACAATTGAAGTGCGCTCTAATGTATTGCCTGTAACCAATAGCACGCTGTAGCCATATTGATTAAAGAGAGACAATGAAGCGGAAAGTGCTCCATCACCAAAGATGATCTTTGTAGATGTCATAAATTGAAACATGGTGCCTCCTGCGCCTATGACCGAACAAAACTGCGAACTCTTGGTTATTGGAATTTAGCCTTTATATAGTGCATCAGTATTAAGATGCCTCGTTCTGTATGCGCTTTTTTTGACGAGGTGCAACTTGTCGCATTAAAGATGGATTAATGTCGTATTCTTAGGGGTAATTCACACTCTTAAATTAAGGGTAATCAATCTGAATACCCATCAGAAATCAGCATGGATCCTTTTTGTGACCATTATTTGCTCTGATAGACAAAACCTATTGTATTAAGAGGTAATTCCATCTTTATTTCCCCATGGCATTGAGGCATAGTTGGTTTTATGAAATTTTGAGTGGCATTCACTAAAGAATAGTTAACATAATCGAGTTAACGAGCCTCATCCCGTATTTAGGAGAAATTAAATGTTTGTAGTTATTTTTGGTCGCCCTGCTTGCCCATTCTGTGTTCGTGCAAAAGAGCATGCTGAAACTCTTAAAGCTAAACGCGATGACTTCAACTACCGTTACGTTGACATCCACGCTGAAGGTATCAGCAAAGCTGATCTAGAGAAGACTGTTGGTAAACCTGTCGATACAGTTCCACAAATCTTCATCGACCAAGACCACATCGGCGGCTGCACAGAATTTGAAGCATACGCAAAAGAAAACCTAGGTCTTTTCGACTAAGCTATGATTTCTCAAACGAGAATCAGGGCTAAAGCCTTAAACAGCTGACCCATTTAGGCGTTAGACTGTACGATTTATAGAAAGCCCGCTCACTGTAGCGGGCTTTTTTATGACCAGTTTTCATACGGAATAAGAATAAGGTCAAAATCAAGTAAATTAACAAAATATTGCTTATAATTTATTTATATTTAGATACAATTCACCTCTCAAACTTACCCTGTGTTCCACGCCAATTATTGAGCGACCACCGTGAATATCGACGTTGTTTTTCTGTTAGAACAAAACCCCATTCTCCTCATCTTTGTTGTTTTATCGATTGGATTAGCCATTGGTAAAATTCGTTTCGGTAGCCTCCAACTTGGTAATTCAATCGGTGTTTTGATTACTTCCCTTATCATGGGACATCTTGGCTTTTCTTTTAACGCAGATGCGCTCACCATTGGTTTCATGCTGTTCATCTACTGTGTTGGCATTGAAGCTGGACCAAACTTCTTCGGTATCTTCTTCAGAGATGGTAAGCACTACCTCATTCTGAGCCTTGTGGTACTTTCTACCGCAATTGCCCTAACCTATTTCAGTAGTCATTACCTTGGCCTAGGCTTTGGTTTATCTGCAGGCATGATGGCAGGTGCCTTAACAGCAACGCCGATATTGGTAGGTGCTCAAGATGCTCTGAATTCTGGGCTTGCAGAATTACCAAGAAACATGGACTTGAGCCTGATTATCGAAAACCTTTCAGTCGGTTACGCGATGGCTTACTTGGTTGGCTTAATCAGTATGATTATGTTTGCTCGCTTGATTCCAAAACTTCAAAAAGTGAACCTACACGACTCGGCAGAGCAAATCGCCCAAGAACGTGGGTTAGGCGCTTCAGGTCAGCGTAAGGTTTACTTGCCCATTATTCGTGCTTATCGAGTGGGACCAGAGCTCATCTCTTGGACTGACGGTAAGAATCTGCGTGAACTGGGCATCTATCGCCAAACAGGCTGTTACATCGAGCGTATTCGACGTAATGGTATTCTTGCCCATCCAGATGGTGATGCAATTCTGCAAGAAGGCGATGAGATCGCATTGGTTGGTTTCCCAGATAGCCACGCTCGTCTAGACCCAAGCTTCCGTAACGGTAAAGAAGTTTTCGACCGTAACCTTCTCGATCTGCGTATCGTGGAAGAAGAGATCGTCGTTAAGAGTGACAGTATCGCAGGTAAGCGCCTATCAGACTTAAACCTGTCTGAATACGGCTGTTTCCTTAACCGCGTAGTACGTGCTCAGATTGAAATGCCGATGGACTTAAACATCGTGCTTTCTAAAGGTGACGTCCTACAGGTGAGTGGTGAAAAGAGTCGAGTGCACGGCCTAGCTGAGAAAATTGGTTTCATCTCAATCCACAGCCAAATGGCGGATTTGATGGCCTTCTGTAGCTTCTTCATTTTGGGTATTTTGTTTGGTTTGATCACCATGACATTCGGTCAGGTATCGTTTGGGCTAGGTAACGCGGTTGGCCTGCTTCTATCGGGCATCATGCTTGGTTTCCTACGAGCGAACCACCCTACTTTCGGTTATGTGCCTCAAGGTGCTCTGAACATGGTCAAAGACCTCGGTTTGATGTTCTTTATGGTCGGTATCGGCTTGAGCGCCGGTGGTAAGATATTTGAGCACTTAACCCAAGTTGGCCCACAGGTAATAGGTATTGCCCTAGTAGTGAGTGTGCTGCCAGTATTCTTCGCTTACTTGGTTGGCGCTTACGTATTGAAGATGAACCGAGCTTTGTTGTTCGGTGCAATCATTGGCGCGCGAACTTGCGCTCCAGCGATGGACATCGTAAATGACCACGCTCGCTCAACGATTCCGGCTCTGGGTTATGCGGGTACTTATGCGATAGCCAATATATTGATGACCTTAGCAGGTACTTTCATCATCATAATTAGCTAGGGCGTGTTGATCTTT